>NZ_BTPU01000051.1:0-38927 GCF_036985595.1 Vallitalea maricola
TAATCCCAAAAATTATGGCTGCTAACTATAATAGTTAAACAGCCAATCCAAATCTCTATCTTAATGTAATTTTTCATATCTTATAATCTTTCCATCTTTGTAATAAACAATGTAATAACCTTTAGTTGTTTGAATGGAAATATCAATTAATTCTCCTCGTAATCCTCCATCTTTACCTATTCTCATAATATTAGTATCATCTATTTCTAACACATCAACCATTTTATTAATCGTTTGAACTTGTGGTTTGTTATAGATTTCTTCCATGCCATTCTTTTCTAATAGTATAAAACAAGCAATAAAACTTAGTGCAAATACTGCAAATTCTATAAAATTACGTTTAATATTAGACCTTCTTTTACAACTAGACATAATTGCAATCGCCATGAAAACATAACCGACATTATAGATTAATACCAATTGACTAATTTGAATTAGTATCAAAAAAGCAATCACAGGAATGACAGTCATCATTATCAATCTGACAAATAATCTTGATTTAAACCATTCTCTATATATAGCTATAAACATAACATGGGTTAATAGAAACGAACCGGTAACTATTAAAAAATCTGTAACTGCATCTGTGATAAAATAGCTGATTATAATAAGTAAAATATAATCAATAAAATAAATACTGTAAAATAGTATTCGGAATAATTTTCTATTGGTTGATCTATATTCCCATTCAATATAATATTGTATGAAAGTTAAAATAATAATTATTAGTGAAATTACTTCAATCGGCATAATAATTTCTCCACTCTATATTTCATTTTATAATATTGGAACCCATATTTCACGTTGTGGTATATGATCAGGTGGATAAAAGCATTCAATACAAGGTATATCTGCTAATTCATATCCAGACGTTGGTAACCATTCTGTATATATGCGTTTCCATGTTGAATTATCTTCATTAGGGAAAACAGCCCATGTACATGCAGGTATAATGAATTTTTCCATTCCATCTGGTACTTCATTATTATAACGTACACCCATAAAATAATCAAAATCATCACTCATTATTGTTGCTTTTTCACCTGATATCCCTAGTAGACTTTCCAATTTACATTGGGGGTTTTCCCATGACATATCAATAAGTTTTTGCAGTAATCCATCTTTTTCGGCATCACTCCATAGTGCAGGAACTATCTTGAATGCATCTTTTGTTTCTACTCTCTTTTTAATACCTACTACTGCAAAATCAAAATCAAGTTCTTCAATCCTATACTCCATTTCTATATCTCCTTTAATTGTAATTTGAAAGGATATTTTAGGAAAGGCTTTTAATTGAATTCCTTTGGTACGTGCTTTCGTTGGTCTTACTCCGTGGAGTTTTTGGAATGCACGTGAAAAAGAATCTGGTGAGTCATAACCATACTTGATAGCCAAATCAACTATTTTGATATCACTATTTTGAAGTTCAAAGGCTGCCAATGATAAACGTCTCCTTCGAATATATTCTGATAAAGAAATATCTGTGATAAAAGCAAACATTCTTGAAAAGTGATACGTTGAACAACATGCCATTTTTGCTACCTCAGTATAATTAATATCACCCATCAAATTTTCTTCAATATAATTTATTGCCCTAGTAGTTCTCTCTAGCCAATTCATAAATAACCTCCCTTCAACTACAGTATAATAGAAATTTCATAATCAACACCGACTTTTCTTGCACAGAATAGTCGTATTAATCTATCATGATATGCCTTAACATTCCTACAGGATTATTTATAAAATCCTTCATAACTCTATAATGCTCTGTTTCTTGATATTCTATCTTTTTATAATCATCATCTAAACTATAAATAGTTGAATTAGGATAACTCATTATAATTGGTGAGTGGGTTGCTATAATGAACTGTGAATCGTTCATAACTAACTCATGTAACTTTCTTAATAATGCTAGCTGCCTTGTTGGTGATAAAGCCGCTTCTGGCTCATCTAATATATATAATCCTTTACCTCCAAACCTGTAAGTAAGTAATGACATGAATGACTCACCATGAGATTGTTCATGTAAAGATATACCTCCATAAGATTCTATTATAGGCGGACCAAATCCTCCTTCTCTATCTAACTGTTCAATATTAGAAGCTACATTATAAAAACTTTCTGCTCTTAGAAAATAACCATCACTGGGCTTTTTAACCCCTTTAGTAAGACGTAGGGATTCTGATAAAACCGAATGTGTTTCTTGTGTACTAAAATTAAAGTTTTTACTACCACCTTCAGGATTAAACCCAAATGCCACAGCTATTGCTTCTAATAGGGTTGATTTGCCGCTCCCATTCTCACCTATAATGTATGTAACATTGGGATGCAACTCTAATTCGTTTAATTCACGTACAGCTTTCAGACAATATGGATATTCCTTGGAATTAATACCATCACGTTCTAATTTAAGCTTACGAATAAATTGATAAAACCCTTTTTCCAGCATATTACTCACTTCCTATCTATTAAAAAATCCAATGTCCATTAACCAGCTATATTTGTATTATTCTTCAATCTGTAAAACTTCTATTGGCACTTTATTGAATAATGGACTGACCGATTCTCTTTTGTGTATTCTACTTATAGTCTCAGCGAATAACGGTGCAACAGAAATTACCTTTACTTTTTTACTACCCATCACATATGGGTTATATACTGAATCAGTTGAAATAAGCTTCTCTATTGGACTATTCTCAAGCTTTGTAACTCCATCCTTATTCAACAGTACATGAGATAAACATGCAAATATTCTATTTACGCCACGTTTCTTCAATTCATTAGCAAGATCTATTAATGTTCCTCCAGAAATACTGAAGTCGTCAACTATCAATGCGTTCTTACCCTTTACGTTACCTACAATTTCAATTATCTTAGCATTCTCGTCATGTCCTTCTCTTTCTTTATCACCTATAGCTACTGGTAACTTTAGATACCTTGCAAATTTTCTAGCTTCTTTTGCAAAACCTGAATCTGGTGATACTACTACTAAATCTTCAATTTTTAGAGAATTAATGTATTCACACAATATAGGCAATGCAAATAAATGATCCACTGGTTTCTTAAAAAATCCCTGTATCTGTGGACTATGCAAATCCATAGTTACAACTCTATCTGCTCCCGCTAGTTCAATGCATTCTGTACATACTCTACCACGTATGGATACTCTTGGTTCATCTTTCTTATCTCCTTTTGCATACGAAAAATAAGGCATGATTACTGTTACAGAATTAGCGCTTGCCCTTTTGAATGCGTCTATCCAGAATAAAATTTCTGTAAATTCATCATTAGGACGTAATCCAATGGACTGTACTAGATATACATCTTTATCCCTAACAGTTTCTTCAACTTTTACATATATATTACCCTCACTGAATGTTATGACTCTCGATTTTCCTAACTGTGATTTTAGATAAATACAAATCTTCTCAGCAAAATCTTTACCAGTACTTCCTGCAAATACTTTTATTTCACTTTCTGTATTCATTTCACCACTCCTTATCATTATCATCTATGATTTATGTTTGTATCTAACTCCTGAAAACATTTTTCTAAGATATCCTTAGGTATTTCTTCATAAGAATCACCTATGCAGATTTCAAACATCCAGGTATTTTTGGTTTCCATCAAATATGGTGTAATACCTACACTAATCTTATTCATAATCTCTGCTAATATTTTATTAATATTATCTACGTCTTTACTAAAATGTACATGAAACATATTCGAAACAGGTATTTTGGGTATGGTGTAAATTCCGTCAATACTATTAAAATATTTAGATAGTTCTTTAGCTTTATTATAATAAGTTTCCATTTTATTAATACGCCTATCAAACCAATAATCAGCACTGATAACATATGGATATAGACTTATCAAATCTCCACCATATCGGCGTTTCCATATCTTGGATTCGTCAATGAATTCCTTAGGTCCTACTAATATGGCTCCCGCTACACTACCAATACCCTTGTAGAATGAAACATACACACTATCAAAACCTGCACATATCTCTTTTAATTCTTTCTGGTAATAAGGAGTTATTTCCCATAATCTTGCACCATCCAAATGTGTCCTTATGTTATTTTTCTTGCAATAATCTAGAATCTCATTTAATTCATCCCAATTTGGAAGTTGTCCACCTATGCCTCTTTGAGGCAGCTCAATAAGTAATGTTGAGATATCTGTTCCTCTCTTCTTTAAATCATCAATAGTGAACAAACGATCTTGCTCTCCTAATAGTACAGTTTCTATATTATGAAGTTTCTTCAGACCATCTTGCTCATAAATCTCCAAATGACTTAATGGATGATATGCTACTCTGTATATTTGTTTCATATCACACCACATGCGAAGGGCGATCTGTTGCGCCATAGTTCCACTTGGAAAAAAAACAGCTTTATCTTTACCCAACATTTCCGCAATTTTGTCTTCAAAATCATTAATTATAGCTCCATTGCCATAAAAGTCTATTTGCTTATCTTCATCTACATTTTCCATAGGAATCTGTAATTGTCTAATACTATATTTCCCATTACCATCTAACTTATATCTAGTATTTTTATAAGATTTAGCTAATATTTCACTCATCATATATCCTCCCTCTTTATTGGTAGATCATCTTTTCTTATGTCTTTGTCCAATAACTCTTTTTGCAATTTAGCTATCTTATCTTCTAACTCTATAATCTGCTCTTTGTAATATTCTAATTCGTTTATTGATAGATATGGAAACTCTGTTATTTCCATATCAAAGTATTCACATATACCTTTTGTTATTGCTTTAGCATATTTATCATGCCAAAATCTATCTTTCATCTGTTTAGCTTCTTCCAGATAATCTATGAATCCTAACTCTAATAATACTGCTGGAACTTTTGTCATTTGTATTACATCCCAATTTCCTTCTTTAACACCTCTATTATACAACTTGGTATCATTAATTAGATTATTATGTATTCTTCTTGCTAATTTTTCCCCTTCAGCACCAAATTTATAACAATATGTTTCTATTCCTTTGGCATAATTTTGCCACTTACGATTTATACCATTTTTACGTATAGATACCATTATATCCGCATTACTTTTATTACATACTTCTACCCTATCTTTTACACTTTTATCCTTATAGATATTATCATTGGACAGAATAACTTTCATTCCGTTGAATTCTAGGTATTTAGCTACTCTATACATTATGGGATAATTCTGTTCTGCTTCATGTATAGTACTTCCATCTTCAAATTCAGGTGTTGTTTTATCACATGAATAAAATCCGTGACCTGCGTCAAGACATACAATTGGTTTTTTACTACATTTCACCGTGCACCCTTCCTTTCTATAGCTATCATAACCTCTTATAATATACTCATATCTTAAATAGCTTTAAATGCATAATAATTGTTTTCTTATGAATTTGTTAGTCACATTAATAAATAATATATCATATAATAATTCTATCATAATATCTAGATAAATCTACTAAAAAACTATTGACATTTATTAAATTTCTGATACAATATATCTTGCGTTAAATCATAATTATATTATTTAGTAATATGCGTGAGTGGCTCAGTGGTAGAGCATCGCCTTGCCAAGGCGAGGGTCGCGGGTTCGAATCCCGTCTCGCGCTTTTTTTATTGCCAAAATTTCATTTTCATATGCATAAAAACACATAAAAATAGCCCCTAATCTTAGGGGCTACTCTTTTAACATATATTGTTTGAAGTATTCTTCATAAGTAAGACCTTTTTCGTAAACATCTTTTGCAAGGTCTTCACCTAAATAACGAATATGCCATGGTTCATATTGATATCCTGTTATTTCTTCTTTTCCTAATTGATAACGAATAATAAAACCAAATTTATGAGCATTTTCTGCTAACCATTTTCCTTCTTTCAATTCTCCAAGTCTTTCTTGTAGTTTATAGTTAACTCCTGCACATGACACATCAATAGCTAAACCAGTTTGATGTTCACTCTGCCCAGGTTTTGCACTTATTTTGTTTGCAGCTTCATATCCTCTTTTATTCACGTTATAATTAAAAATTGTTTCCTGTCTCTTATAAGAACGATATCCAGAAACTCCTACAATCTCAATTCCTTCTTCTTTTGCTTGTGCTACAAGTCTTTCCAATGCATGTGCCGCTTCTTCTCTCATATATCTTTTAGGGTCTTCATGAGTAAATGAAAACTTAATATCTGGTTTAATTAAATCTTCAGGCACATAGTCACTTGGTAGGTTTCTTTGTTTATTAACTAATACGTGAATATCATTTGGATTTGTTACTACTTGTTTTCCATCTTCATCAATCATAACTGTATCATCATTACTATTGGAATTATTATTTTGTTCTGATTCATTGTTTTCTTCTTTTGGTTCTTCCTTTGGTTCCTCCTTAGGTTGTTCCTTAGGCTCTTCTTTTTTTGGTTCCTCAGCTGCTTCAACTTTTACATTAATTGTAGCTGATATATTTTCATATACATATGTTATTGTTGCTTCATCATCTGCTTTTGCACTGTCTAAAATAACTATTTCTCCATCTTTAATAGATATCTTCTCTTCATTATCTGAATGACTTAGTAACTTACTATCATCAGTCAAATCTATTAAGCTTCCATCAGCTAATAATCCTTCAACTTTAACATTATATTTATCACCAATTTTTAACAATAAATTTTCTTCAGATAATCGTAGTTCTTTTACACCCTTATCTTCTTCTTTTGAATCATTTTTTTGTTCTTTATTATCTTTTTCAGTTTCAACCGCATTTCCCTGTGCAGTTACTTCATCTGTATTTTTTCTATCTTTTATAAAACCTATCGCTAGAATAAACACCAAACACAGAGCCCCTACAATCAAAACTATTTTACCAACTTTTTTATACATCCTCTCACCTCTTGTGTTTTAATCTAAACATTATTTTAACATAGAGGATGCTTTATTACAACATATTGTGACAAAATAATAAGTATAGTTACTGAATCCTTTAAAAACTAAGTTTTTCTCTAATTAAAATTAACTATAATTAGTCTTTATATTTGTTTTTATTACAAAATACTATGTTTTCCCAGCTATTATTAAAGTCATTTAACGTTATTACTTAATAAAAAACAGATATGTATAATGTATTATTTATTATATAATACAAAAACATATCTATTTTATTGAACATAAAAAAACCCTCTATATAGTAGAGAGTTTTAATGTTAGAATTTATTATTGAATTTTTGATTTTGCAGTTTCTACCAAACTTGCGAAACCTTCAGAATCGTTAACTGCCATTTCAGCTAACATTTTTCTGTTAACATTAACATCTGCTAACTTAAGACCATACATGAATTTGCTATATGATAATCCATGAACTCTAGTTGCAGCATTAATTCTTGCAATCCAAAGTCTTCTAAAATCTCTTTTCTTAAGTTTTCTTCCTGTATATGAATAAACACCTGATTTCATTACCGCTTGTTTAGCAGTTCTGAATTGTTTAGATTTTGCTCCTCTATATCCTTTAGCTAACTTTAATACTCTTTTACGTCTCTTACGTGTGTGTAAAGCACCCTTGATTCTTGCCATGATTTTTCCCTCCTGTTCGGTTTATATATTTAAACGTATGGTAATAACTTCTTCATTACTTTTTCGTTAGACTTATCCATCATAGTAGCATGTCTAAGAGTTCTCTTTTTCTTAGCTGTTTTCTTAGTTAGAATATGTCTTTTAAATGCTTTATTTCTTTTTAATTTACCTGTTCCTGTTTTCTTAAAACGCTTAGCAGCGCCACGATGTGTTTTCATTTTAGGCATAATAATTTCCTCCTTATAATACCGTATTTATCTTTTCTTCGCCATAAACATTACCATGCTTCTACCTTCCATTTTTGGATACTTCTCAATATCCGCAATGTCTACTAGACTTTCTGCAAACTTAAGTAAGATTTCTCTACCTATTGCAGTATGAGCTAATTCTCTACCTCTAAATCGTACGGAAACTTTAACTTTATCTCCATTATTCAAGAATTTTTTCGCATGTTTCATCTTAGTATTAATATCATGTTGCTCGATATTAGGAGACAAACGAACTTCTTTTACACTAATGATGTTCTGTTTCTTCTTAGCTTCCTTGTCACGCTTAGCTTGTTCATATCTAAATTTTCCATAATCAATTATTTTACATACTGGTGGCTTTGCCTTTGGGGAAATCTTAACTAAATCTAAATTTCTTTCTCTAGCAAGCCTTTGAGCATCTCTTGCAGACATAATACCCAGTTGGTTACCTTGATCATCGATTAAACGTACTTCTCTGTCTCGAATTTGCTCATTAATCATTAATTCGCTAATAGTAGGACACCTCCAAAATTTTTTATTTACAGTTCGCCTTTATCTTTATACAATAAAAAAAGCGCGTATTAAAATACCCACTCATATACATTACATAAATAATGAATTTATCCATCTTTTACGTATTTTACCCTAGTAGCTTTATTACCCTAAGGTGAGAAGTGGATACTTCTACTTATTTTACTTCTTATTAATTATACAGGTTCAATCTATCTCTGTCAATAGTTTTTTATAACTTTTTATAATTTACTTAATCTATCTATTGAATCACCAATTAATATAATCAAATATAAAAAGCACATTACTTAAAATAAATAAGTAGTGTGCTTTTTATTAGTCATGATACTACCTATTTCTCTTCTGCTTCTATAATTTCTTTGCTTTCAATTTCTTTTTCAAGTCTTGCAATGAATTCGTCAAGTGAAATAGCTCCTTCGTCACCTTTGGCTCTACTTCTTACAGCTACTTTATTCTCATCTTGTTCTTTTTGACCAACGATTAGAAGATAAGGAACTCTTTCCATTCTTCCTTCTCTGATCTTGTATCCTATTTTCTCAGCTCTGTCATCAAATTCCACTCTGATGCCTTTTGCTTTTAATCCATCTACAACTTTAGTTGCATAATCATTATATTTATCAGATATTGGTAAAACTTTTACTTGAACTGGTGCAAGCCATGCTGGGAATGCCCCTGCAAAATGCTCGATTAAAATACCAATAAATCTTTCAATACTACCAAATACTACTCTGTGAATCATTACAGGACGATGTTTTTCTCCATCTTTTCCAGTATACTCGAGTTCAAATCTCTCAGGTAATTGGAAATCAAGTTGAATTGTTCCACATTGCCATGTTCTTCCTAAACAGTCTTCAAGATGGAAGTCAATCTTAGGACCATAGAATGCACCATCACCTTCATTAACCACATAATCAAGACCATTTTCATCAAGCGCCTGTCTTAATGCATCAGTAGCCATTTCCCAATCTTCGTCACTACCCATACTGTCTTCTGGTCTAGTAGATAACTCCATATGATATTTGAAACCGAATACTTTGTATACTTCATCTATTAAGTTGATAACTCCAACAATCTCGTCTTTGATCTGTTCAGGTAACATGAAAATATGAGCATCATCTTGTGTAAAGTTTCTAACACGCATAAGTCCATGTAGAGCACCTGACATTTCATGTCTGTGAACAAGACCTAATTCACCAACACGTAGTGGTAGATCTCTGTAAGAGTGCATTTTGTTTTTGTATACTAACATACCACCTGGACAGTTCATAGGTTTTACAGCATAATCAAGTTCATCAATAACTGTAGTATACATATTTTCTCTATAATGATCCCAATGTCCAGAACGTAACCATAATTCTTTGTTCAATATGATTGGTGTAGCTATTTCTTGGTAGTTAGCTCTATTATGAACTTCTCTCCAATAGTCAATCAATGTATTTCTAAGCACCATTCCTTTTGGTAAGAAAAATGGGAAACCTGGTCCTTCATCAAACATTGCAAATAGTTCAAGCTCTTTTCCTAATTTTCTATGATCTCTTTTCTTGGCTTCTTCTAATTTTTGAATGTATGCATCAAGTTCAGCTTTTTTAGTGAAAGATGTTCCGTATATTCTTGATAACATCTTGTTCTTTTCATCACCACGCCAATAAGCTCCTGCTACAGATAATAATTTAAAAGCTTTTACTGGTTTAGTAGTCATAAGGTGAGGTCCAGCACATAGGTCAACGAATTCCCCTTGCTCATAGAATGAAATTACCTCATCCTTACCCAAATCCTCAATAAGTTCAACTTTGTAGTCTTCGCCTTTTTCTTTCATAAAATTGATAGCTTCGTCTCTAGGTAATTCGAATCTTTTGATTGGAAGATTCTCTTTAACGATTTTTTTCATTTCTTTTTCAATTGCTTCTAAGTCTTCATTAGTAAAAGGTGTTTCCTTATCAAAATCATAATAGTATCCATTCTCTATTGATGGACCTATAGCTAATTTTACTTCTGGGAAAAGTCTTTTAACCGCTTGTGATAGGATATGAGCTGTTGTATGTCTAAAAGCACCTTTACCTGAATCATCATTGAATGTAAGAATGTTAAGTGCTACATCTTTATCAACTACATGTCTAAGGTCAACAACCTCTCCATTCACTTCTCCTGCACATGCCATTCTTGCAAGTCCCGCACTAATATCATTAGCAATGTCAATAACTGACATGCTGCTTTCATATTCTTTTTTTGAACCATCTTTTAAAGTAATAATCATAATTTTTCTCCTCTCTCTAACTTACCTTAACATATTTTGAGTCTACCTCAATAATATGATGTACTATCCAATCCACTAAGAAAGTAAGCATATTATTAATGTTTTCATATTGATTTTCATCAAAATCAGTTTCCTGGAACTTCTCTAATTTCTTAACGAACATCTTGTGTTCAACTTGGTGTACTAAGAATTCGTCATGGTCAAAATTGTTTTTCTGCATGTATATTTCTTCATAATCAAAATGGTAAATGGTATAATCTACTAATTCATTCAATATACTCATAAAATCATCATAACAATCTATACCTTCACCAATGTCCTTCGTCAGTTCACCAACTCTTGCTGCAATCTCAAATAAATGCTTATGCTGATTATCAATTTCTTCAATTCCTAGATTATATTCTTCTTTCCATTCTAGCATTAATAACACCTCCATTTTTTTATTATGTCAAAAATAAAACTGGGCTGTCTTAATATTATGGCATAAAAAACTCGTCTCCTTACTACGAGTACCGTAGTAAGGGACGAGATTATATACAATTCCCGCGGTTCCACCCTTATTGTTTCGAGAAACCACTCAATAAGATTATAACGTAATCAACGGACTTTATTAGAGCCACTCAGAGGTAGTCTTCAAATGCTTCCATATGAAAGTCTCTCAGCAACCAACTTCCTCTCTGTTTATTTTCACATTCTACTGGTCTCTTCACAGTGTTTAACTTATCTAATGATATAATTATAACATTAGCTATTAGTTTGTCAATATAAAAAAAAATATATAATTTTACAATTACTATATTTTGAGATATCTTCAACTAAAATATAGTATCTTTCAATACGGCAAAGAACTCTCTAACATAATAGTGTACAATCAATGGTGGATGTGTCCTTGATGGTATTCCCTGAATATCCTGACAATATTTTTCAGCAATCTTCTTAGCTCTATACACATGAAAATCACTTGTTATTATTGTTACTGAAGTAGTATCATTATATGCGTTTATCAATTCAAAGCTGTTTCTTATATTTTCCTGAGTACTTGTTGATTTATTTTCCATAATCAATCTATCTTCATTGATACCTTTATTCAATAGGTATCTCTTCATAGCTTCCGCTTCTGATATATCTTCTCCTGGTCCCTTCCCACCAGCTAAGATTGCCTTACTTGTTGTATTGTCTATAAGATATTTATATGCTATCTCAAGCCTATGTGATAATGTTAATGAAATAGTAGTTCCCTTAACTCTTGCACCGAGAACAATAACATAATCCGTTGAATCATAATTATCATGTTTGATACTATCTTTTATTATAAAAGATTGGACAACAATAAAAATCATTATAACAATAATTATCAATAAGAATACTACGTACCTAATTAACTTTGGTACATGCTCTTTGACACCTTCATAGTTTCTAAATATAAAAAACATACAAAAAGCCATTACACTTAGTAAAATCCAAAAAAATGAAAAACCTGCTCCTGCATTCAAGAATGTTAAAAATAAGAAGTATAAGATACTAAAACATCCTATTACAAGCGATAATATAGCTAATAATCCCATTATATTCTCCCATCCTAGATGTTCAATTAAACATTTATGTGATTAAAATGTTTGATTAACCATCTTTTATTAATTATTTATCCTCTTTTACTCCCCTTGTGCATATGAAATTATTTCCTGTAACTCATCAACAGTAAAATAATATTTTTTATTACAGAAATGACAATTCAACTCTATAGTTTCACCCTCATCTATCATTTCCTTAATATCTTTCTTTCCAATACTAATAAGCGCTTTCTCAACTCTTTCCTTTGTACAGTTACACTGGAACTTAGTTGGTATTTTCTCAAGAATCTGAGGTTCCATACCTTCTAATAACATATCAAGTACTTCTTCAGGAGTTTTTCCTTTACTCATAAGATTCGTAATAGATGGCAATACCTTCAATCTCTCTTCCAGCTTGTTTATTACTTCTTCGTCTGCACCTGGAAGCAATTGTATGATGAATCCTCCACTATGTTTAATTGAGTAATCTCTATCTACTAATACCCCAAGCCCAACAGCTGAAGGTACTTGTTCAGAAGTTGCGAAGTAATAAGTCAAGTCTTCTGCAATTTCTCCTGATACTAGATGTGTTTGTCCAACATATGGATCTTTTAATCCAATATCTTTTATAATATTCATAATACCGTTTCCAAGTCCTCCTGATACATCCAGCTTACCATTTTCCTTCAGTGGTAAATCAACTATAGGCACATATGGATACCCTTTAACGTTAGCTTTAGCATCAGCTGTTACTACTAGACCTTTTATTGGTCCATCTCCACGGATTTGAAGAGTAATAAGGTCTTTTTCGTTTTTTAACATACTTCCCATCATTGAAGCAGCTGTCATCAATCTTCCTAATGCAGCAGAAACAACCGGTGATGTATTATGTTTTTCTCTAGCCTCGCCAACCATATTTGTAGTTGTTGCTGCAAATGCTCTTATCTGATTATTACAAGCTGTAGCTCTAACAATATAATCTTTCATAATAAGCTCCTTTTTATTGTTTTCCTTTTTCTCTAGCTATAAAATATACTCTTTCACTAGTCTCAGCAGGTGATTCAAAAGAAAATGCTTCAAAGCAATCTATATATTCTAGTCCTGCTTCTATTATTAACTGTTTGATTATATTTAAATCATACATTTTTTGATAGTGGGTTTCAGTATATCTACTGTAAAGATTATTTTCATCTTTTATAAATAAAGTCAAATCATACTCATTGATTTTTTCTTCTTCATAGTAATAATTATCCCAAATGTAAGCACTATCTTCATTCGTTTCAGAAAAAGTGTTATCACTTAAAATATTATTGTACTTATAGTAAGTGTTTAAATCAAAAATAAACAAACCTCTTGGATCCAAATAATTATTTACCAGCCTAAAAACTTGTAATAAATCATCTTCCTCCAAAATGTAATTCATACTATCGCAGATACTTACTATACAATCTACTGTACCATATAACTCAAATTCTCTCATATCCTGTAATAGATATAATATATCTCTATCATTAATCCTTGCTTTCTCTTTAGCAACGAATAACATATCACTTGAATTATCCACACCAATCATATCTATACCCTTATCAGCTAATAACTCCGTGATATTACCTGTACCACATCCCAAATCCAACATTAGTTTTGGTTTTTTATAATAGTATTTATCAATAATACACAATATATAATCCACCCATTCCTCATAGGGTACATTATTCATAAACTTATCATAAACCATTGCAAATGAATTATAACTAGACATTTTCGCACCTTCCCATTGAAGATAATTTCTTATCATGCTTTTTTCATTATAATTAACGTTTCAAAATAAGTCAAGATTGATTAATTTTGATTTTTTACTATGTATATGTGGAGTAGTGAGGCAGGACGCCGAACCCGGCTTTTAATCTGACAGCCCTACTGGACTGTCAGAAATAATAATGGACTCGATGTCCATTTTTATTTGTTGAGCTCAGGACGAGTAAGTAGCTGGCGTAACATATACATATACTATTTTGCAAAAACCAAGTCCGAACAAAACTCTTTTTCTGACATACTTGCGATACATTTCAATAAAAATGTAATTAGAAATTGCCAAAGAAAAAACCAGCAAGAATCGATTACCTTGCTGATTTTTATACACTAAAAAAATATATACTTAAGCCATTTCAATATATTTACGTAAATTCTCCAATCCTATTTCAATACCTGTTAAAGGATCTTCAAGCCCTTCAAATTCAATGGATAGAACACCATCATAATTATATTTTTTCATTATCCTAAGACACTGTAAGATAGGTACATCCCCATGACCTATAATTGAACCTCTTAAGTAATTACCACCTCTTGATTGAAACCATCCTCTACCAGGATCAGGTAACATACCTGATTTGATATGAAAATCTTTGGCATGTACATGGAAAGCATATGGCATAAGTACACCTAAAGCCTTCTCAGGCTGTTCATCAACACAAACAAAATTCCCCATATCAATAAGAACACCAAAATTAGGGTGATTAACTCCATTTACCAATTTCTCTACACGAGAACTATCTTGACAAAAGAATCCATGATTCTCAACCATTGTTTTTATGCCATATTTCATAGCATATTCAGTTACTTCTCTGTAGCCTCTGATTAGTATTGGAAGAGCATGTTCAAAAGATCTTTGCCCTATATAATCGTCTGTAAAACCTATCGTAGCGTCATGTCTCATTGATTTTGCACCAAGTATATTTGCAATATCAACTTCTCTTTTTACTCTTTCGATTTCTGCTTCCAAATCACCATTACTACCATTGATGAAATCTGAACTTATAGTATAACTCTCAATATCTATACCAACCTTTTTACTTTCTTTATAAGCACGTTTAGCAAATGATTCATCAGTTTCACCATCTTCAAGAATGAAATTAATGAATTCCACTGCATCAAAACCCATTTCTTTAGCTTTCTTGATTACATCAATCTGTTTCATCTTACCTTCTTGTACTAACCTTAAAAAGCTATAAGAACTAACTCCAAGTTTCATATAATCATCCTAACCTATTATTTTTTGTAAAAATTCTACTGCTTCACGTATATCTTTCTCTGGATTTGCACCGACTTCTCTTTCAATGGTCAAGAATCCATTATAGCCTATATCCCATAAAGCTTTGATATACTTATCAAAATCTACGTTTCCACTTCCTAATGGTTTTTCTAAGAAATAATCATCACAATGAAATCCTTCTGGAATACCTTTAGCGAAACAATCATATATGTATTCTGGGTTGGATTCTTTCACCATAATACCATCTTTTGCATGAGTATGAACAATATAGTCCTTTAATGTATATACTCCTTGTACAGGGTCATCACCTGTAACCATTACTAGATTAGCTGGGTCATAATTTACTCTTACCCCTCTGCTATCCAAGCTATCTAGAAAGTTTTTAAGAGTCATTGCTCTCTCTGGTCCAGTTTCTATAGCAAAATACGCCCCTACCTGATCTCCATAATTTCCTAACTCTTCACAGGCTTCCTGCATAATCCTGAATCTATCATGATTCTTATCCTCTGGAACTACACCGATATGTGTTGTAACAATATCTGTTTCCAAGTCTTTTGCTAGATCCATTATTCTCTTGGACATTTCTATCTTTTTCTTATTATCCTCTTTTATAGTAAAACCATGTCCGCCCAAATCTCCACATAAAGCAGAAACAGTAAGTCCATTGGATTTTATATAATCAAGTAATTCTCTTCTAGCTTGTTTGTTAAGATTATCAGGAGACATTTCACCTTTTACTGAATATATCTGTATTCCACTAGCCCCTACTTCCTTAGCTTTTTTGATACCTTCTTTTACACCGACTCTGAATGAATCAACAATAACACCTATTTTGTTTTTCTCTGACATCCTTATAACCTCCTATTATTTTATAATATTACCTCATGTCCTGATCTGGCAGATTCATAAATGGCATCTAATATTTTCATTATCGCTACACCATCTTCTCCTGGGTTTCTACATTCTGTATTATTAATTATACAATCAATAAAATGTGCTGTTTCCCTCTGGAATATTGCTGAAAACTTATCTTCTTCCTCTTTTACTATTGGTCTTTCTTCAACAAAATAATCATTGTGTTCTTTATAGAATTCAAGTTCAGGCTCCATCTTGACTCCAGCCTTATCTCCATATAGCATCAAATAATTATTATCTTCTTTTGTATGTAATACCCAGCTTGTTTCGATACTTAGAGTCATACCATTATCATATTTGATTAATGCTGTTGCTGAATCTTCCACATCACAGAATGGATTATCTTTATCATAATCTTTTGCATTATATTTGCTCATACCTTTAATATATGGTTTAAGTCCCAAATGTTCAAAAGTTGATGCCATTACTGATACAGCTTTTGGTTTACCTGTTAGATAACTGATTAAATCAATAACATGAACTCCCAAATCTATTACAGGTCCTCCACCAGAACGTTTTTTATCACAGAACCATCCTCCTGGATTTCCCCATTTTCTCATATATCCTGTCTTGGCATAATACACGTTTCCTAAATCATCATTTTCAATTGTTTCTTTTATGTAATTAGCATTCTTCTCAAACCTTCTAACAAAACCAACCATCAATAATTTATTGGTTTCTTTTGAAGTATCAACCATCTTTTGAGCTTCATCAGCATTCATTGCTAAAGGCTTTTCACATAAAACATCTTTTCCTGCTTTCATAGCTGCAATACTGATAGGTGCATGAGAATTGTTCCAAGTAGTTACACTGACAGCATCCAAATCTTCCATCTTCAACATTTTATTATAATCTGTAAAGATATTTGGTATATCATGTTTAGCTGCATACTCCTCTGCTTTTTCTTTGTCCAAATCACATACAGCCACTAATTCTACATTTTCAAGTTTTTTGTAACCTTGTACGTGTAATTCACTAATATTCCCTGCTCCTATAATACCCACTTTCACTTTATCCATCTTTCAATCACCTCATAATTATTATTAATTAATTCAACTTATATAGTGTTTACATTTACTATTTTGTAGTTTATTATAGTACATATGTGATAAAACTACATTAATTCTATTGCTCAAAACTATAACAATATTGCTCACATTTAGATAGAAAAGAAAATTCAAGAAAGGTAGTTAATTTAATGGATAAATCTGTATTGCGTGAAAAAATGACTATGCCTAATCCTGATTTTTGTATGAAATTAGTGAAAAATCATTCCATAGGTATTAATTCTACTGCTGTTTATGCTCATTGGCATAGGGAAATGGAACTCCTATATATTATTGAAGGCTCTGCTTTATTTAAATGTAACGATAAGTCTTTTATAGTTAACGAAAAAGACCTTGTAGTAGTAAATTGCAATGAAATCCACTTTGGACAGAATCTAACTGAGGATTTTCGATATTATTGTATTATATTAGACCCACATATACTGAACAGCAGGCTCATAGACCTTTGTGATTCTAAGTATATTAATCCAATAATAGAGAATAGAATATTATTTAAGAATCTAATAGTTAATGATGAATCTGTACAGCAATGTATAGAATCAATCAATGATGAATATACCAACCGTCAGGTAGGATTTGAATTATGTATAAAAGCTTCATTATATAAACTTATTGTTATATTGATGCGCCGTTACATTAACACCGTCCTTACAGATAATCAAGTAAAATATCGTACTCAGAACATAGATAGATTCAATAGGATCTTAAAATATATAGAAAACAATTATACCAACGATTTGACCCTAGACCATATGAGTGAACAAGCACATATGAGTAAATATCATTTTTGCCGAATGTTCAAAAAGATGACTGGACACACTGTAACTCATTATATTAACTCTATACGAATACAAGAAGCTGATAATCTATTAATCAACTCTGATCTATCTATTAGTGAGATAGCATATTCAGTAGGTTTTCATGATACCAGTTATTTCAGTCGTATCTATAAAAATATAAAAGACACTTCTCCATCAAACAGACGTAAAAATGTTATAAAAGAATGATAATATACATAATATAAAATAACCTTGCTCCCAGTACTGAGCAAGGTTATTTTAACCTGATTTAATTCTAATCTATTTTTTAACACTTCGCTTACGTTTAGTCATTAATCCTCCGATTCTACCTGTTTCTTTGGCAGTTAAGGATTTCCATCCACCAACACTTACTTTATCTAGTAAACCTAATTCTTCGGCGATTTCATACTTTAGTTTCTCATTTTCGGTAAGAATTTTTTTCTCTTTTTCATCTTTATTATTATTCTTTGCCATATATAACCACCCTTTCTATTCTAATTATGGGGTTATAATGGATTTTTTATACATTAATAAAAAAATCTCCTAAATTCATAAGTTTTTCATATTATCCTTTTATAATTATTATTAAATTATTTCAGGAGGTATTATAATGATTAATAAAAACAAATTCAACATCCGTATATTCACTCAAATAATATTTTTTGTTTTCATTTTATTAATTTCAATTAATAAATATCTTGGTATTACTTTGATTCCAGAAGGTTCTTTACATTCATTATGCCCTTATGGTGGTATTGAAACCTTTATATCTTTCATAACAGCTGGAACGATAGTAAGAAAAATTCATGAATCCGCCCTAATACTAGCTGCATTAATACTAATGCTCACTTTGTTGTTTGGTCCTGTTTTTTGTAGTTTTGTATGTCCTCTTGGTTCAATTCAGGAATGGTTTGGCAAGATAGGAAAGTTAGTGTTCAAGAAAAAATATAATCATTTTATTCCTTATAAATTTGATAAGTATCTAAGATTTCTAAGATATATAACTCTAATATGGACAGTTTATCTAACTACCCAAACCATGCGTCTAGTTTTCCTAGAAGTAGACCCATATTTTGCATTATTTAATTTGTGGTCAGATGAAGTAACTATAGGAGGAATTATAGTTCTTGTATCAACTCTTATACTTTCTTTATTTGTTGAAAGACCTTGGTGTAAATACGCCTGTCCTTATGGTGCTTTCCTTGGAATCTTTAATAAGATAAGATTATTCAAGATAAGAAGAAATTCATCAAGCTGTATTAATTGCAAAATATGTGATAATACTTGTCCAATGAATATCACAGTATCAGAAAAAGATAAAATAACAAATCATCAATGTATCAGTTGTTTTGAATGTACTTCTGAATATAAATGTCCAATAGCAAAAACTGTAACATTCTCAACCAAAAAGGAAGGTGTTAAATAATGAAGTTAAAGTCACTATATATTCCATTAATTATTATTATCATCTTATTTGGTGGTGTTACAATAAGTAAAGGCTTAGGTATATGGATAACAGAATCTACTAAAATCCCTAAAACAATAAGTTCTGGGACATATGCAGGCGAATACGATCCTGGTGATATACGTGGCTCTTATACCTTCAATGATATTTATAACAGTTTTAATATTACTCCTGAAATACTTGCAGAGGCTTTTAATATCATAACGGAGAACCCCCAAGACTTCCAAGTTAAATCCCTAGAAGATAAGTATAGTGATTTAGAAGTAGAAGTTGGTACAGATAGTGTCAGAAGATTTACTGCATTATATACAGGGCTTCCATATGATAGCGATGAAATTCTGCCACAACAAGCAATAGATATTCTATATACCAACAATAAAATAACTGATTCTGAAACGGAATCATTACTTGAAAACACTATTATTTTGCCAACTATCACTGATGATACTTCTAGCGATAGTAACTCAGCTTCAGAAACAGAAAATGTAATTAACGGAAAAACTACTGTAAAAGATGTTTTGAAATATGATATCAGTCTTGAACAACTAGAAGAATTAATTGGTATAAAGATTAATGATCAGTCTTCTACCATTAGAGATTTATGCCAAGAAAATGAAATTTCATTTTCAACTATAAAAAACTTATTAAATGAACTTATATCAGAATAAATCTTATTCAAGTCTTTTATATACATTCAATAAGGTATTCTATAGCTGTGGGGATAATACATTTTATCCCCACAGCTCCTTTTATATACTTATCTCTTTACCAATACTAAAAGCATATAGTATCTTTTCATTTACTTTCATTCCCATAATATTTTGAAGAGCTATGGAATATAATTCCATCTGTTTATTATATCGTTTTATTAGAACCTCTTGTTCATCTGGTTGTATATAATCAGTTTTATAATCTACTAACACAATTTTATCACCTTCAATAAAATAACAATCAATAACACCTTGCACCAAAGCTTTTTCATCTATATTACAATCATTATAGATATCTTTTAATGGTACACCCAATACAAAAGGAACTTCCCTTTTTAATCTGCCATTGGCTTCTGCATTAATCATTCTCTGTAAAAGATTACTCTTACTAAAGCTGAGAATAGACTTAATATGTATACTTCTTCTTTCTTTTTCCGTTATTATTTCTCCTTGCTGCAAGCTGTCTAAGTAATCAACTATGTAATCGTAGTTATGTAACCCATTAAAATCTATATGCTGCATTACTTTATGGAATACCGTTCCCTTTTCACTAGATGTAAGATTTAGTTTTTCTTCCATAAATCTTGGCTTATATGGCTCAAAATCATTAAACATTTCTTCATGTTCTATTGATTCATCTGGCATACTCTGTTTTTTAATTTCAGAAACAGATATTTTTATTGGCTTTAATACTGCATCCCCATGAGGGTATGTCCAGTTCAGATTACAATCAAAATATTCTCTAGGATACTCACTATAACTTTTCTCGCAATCCCAATTCAATAGATTTTCATATGTTTCATTTTTTGCATCTTGGACGTCGCCTTCTCTACTAATGATATCATCTGTTGTAACTATCTTAATATCCCATGAGGCTTCATGCCCCCATAACTCATCAGGTGAACATATAGATGGATTATCTAGTAAGTTCCTCATTATTTCACCCTCCCTATGTCTTAATAAGGCTGGTATAATAAAATCCATGTAAGAATGTCCACTGGCTATTACTTGTGGTATCAACAATCTATCTGGGAAAAATAAGTATCTAGATAACTTTTCTACCTTATTACATAAATCTTTGCAACTACCTACTAGAATTAATTTTTCTCTTGCCCTAGTTAGAGCAACATATAATATTCTCAGTTCCTCAGATATATTTTCATTCTTGATTTTCCTACTTATTATAGCTTTGGGCAATGTTTTAACTTCATAACGCAACTCATAATTTACATATTTGGGTCCAAAACCCAAGTCTTGATGTAGAAGTATAGGTTTGTTAAGGTCTTGCATATTGAACTGCCTACCTATCCCGGCAATAAAAACTATAGGAAATTCAAGTCCCTTACTCTTGTGTATACTCATAATCCTAACTAGATTTTCACTCTCTCCAAATACAGCAGCCTCTCCCATATTAATTGAATACTTATGTATTTTTTCCAAATATCTAATGAAGTTGAATAATCCTTTATAACTGGTTGATTCATATTTTATGGCTTTATCAATAAGCAAATCTAGATTAGCCCTTCTCTGTCTTCCTCCAGTCATTACTGATACATAGTTATAGTAATGTGACCTATCATAAATATCAAGAATCAAGTCGTTAAGAGGCATGTAGACAGCTTTTTCCCTCCAATCATTCAATAATTCATTGAAACGATTTAATTTTACACTAAGCTCATCTTCATTAATTGTCCCAAGGATATATTGTTCATATGCATCATAATACTCACCTTCCGGTAAAGCTGTCTTGATTCGTACTAATTCATCAGCTTTTAGTCCAACAATAGGTGATCTCAACACACATATCAAAGGAATATCTTGTCTAGGATTATCTATTATCTTTAATAATGAAAGTACTGTCTTAACCTCAATAGTATCAAAATACCCAGAAGTAGCATCTGTATAAGCTGGTACATCATAATTTATTAATTCAGTAACAAATCCATCTGCTCTAGTACTTGTACTCCTCATTAATATAACTATATCCTTATACATAGCTGGTCTATACTTACCCAGCTTTTTATCATACACATAATATGGATTAGATGGATTAATAAGCTCTTTTATTCTCTCAGCAATAACTTTTGCTTCTAATTCTTTCCCTTCACTATTTTCTTCACTATATATATCTTTTTTATCTATAAAAATAACTTCGGAAGGTCCTGCTGTTTCACCATCCATAAACTCTTCGTAATTAGCCCCAAGGTACAAAGCAGCTGTATCATCATAGATTACATCCCCATATTGATTGGACATAATTTGGCTGAATAAATAGTTAGTACAATCTATAACACTTTTTCTACTTCGAAAATTTTTATGTAAATCAATTTTTTGATATAAGCTTTCTTCTATAGAATATTTCTTGTATTTTTCCATAAACAACTCTGGCTTAGCTAATCGAAATTTATAAATACTTTGTTTTACGTCACCTACCATAAACATGTTAGGTTCATTACTTAATACTTTTGATACACTTGTCAATATGGTTTCCTGCACTAAGTTACTGTCTTGATATTCATCTATAAGTATCTCAGTAAACTTATCTTGTAATTCTACAGCCGCATTAGATGGTATTTTTTTACCTTCTTCATCTTCCCCTATCAAAATGTTCAACGCTAAGTGTTCTATATCATTAAAATCAATTATATTCTTTTCAGCTTTGGCATCTTGATATTTTTCTATGAATTCTTTAACAAGATTACATAGTGTCTTTATTACTGGATATGTATTATTTATATCATTCATAATACTATCCCCACTCTTGAAAAAAAACTCGGATTTTATTTTATTAAAATATTCCTTAACATCATCTCTAATATCTTTTATTCTCTCCTGAAGGACCTTGTCTACACCTTTTTTACATCTTCCAATAGCTCCGAAACCAACCTTAATTATTTCTTGGGAAATATTTTCCAAAGAGGTATCCAAGATATCATTAATTCCATTCAAATTCTTTAGATCCAATAATATAGCATCCAAATATCCTATTGGTCCATTATCACTATTACATATACTCTTGCATTCTTGCAAAATCTTTATGTACATTGGTATCTCATCTTTTAAGACCTGTTTAATCATCAAAGCCCACTGAGAATCATCAATATTATCTATCCCCTCTAAATTGAGTTGCTCTGACATTTCATCCAACCATACCTCCGGCCAAGGATTACTCATAGCAAATCTATGTAATTCCAAGATTAATTCTTCTATCCTATCATCTGATTTCCCAAAAGTATAACTCTCAATTAAATCTATAAAATCCCCATTATCCTCTAATTGATATTTCTCTTCCAACAATTCTTTTATAGTATCACTTTTAAGAAGTGTCAATTCTGTCTCATCGGCTACTCTAAAGGATGGGTCCAAGTTAATAAAATGAAAATTATTCTTGATTACATTAAGACAAAAAGCATGTATAGTCATTATATTGGAATTAGGTAATAACGAAAGCTGTTTATGTAAATATCTATTCTCAGGATTTTCATCTATTTTCTTCTCTAATGCATCCGATATCCTCTCCCTCATCTCTGAGGCAGCTGCATTAGTAAAGGTTACTACAAGAAGTTTATCAATATCAACAGGCTTTTCACCATCAACAATCATTTTAATAATACGTTCAACAAGTACAGCTGTCTTTCCTGAACCAGCTGCTGCAGAAACTAATAAATTTCGATTCCTTGTATTAATAACACTTTGTTGTTCTAACGTCCATTTCACACCTGACATGAGCATTTCTCCTAAACTATAATCGTATTCTTTTTTTATTATAGTCTATATGTATAATTAGGGCAATAGCTAGAGGTTTATGTTTAATATAGTAAAATGTTTCCGTAAATGCAATATCTTTAATCTTTCTTTATGGCTCGTGGCTTTGGTAAGGTATTCTAGGTGTTACTTTTCCTTTCCGTTAATCTTAACACCCATACCCCTTTACTCCCTGACCGTATGCCCATGACCATATCCCCTCAGCTACTCAATGAACTTTATACTCCTAGCAATTTTATCAAAATGCATCTTATCCGCCCAAAGAACAAAATACTCATACCTATTTCCATCTATTATAATAGGTTTTGAATAAGCCACAATTAAACCTACTTGATTCATCATCTGTGAACCTTGATCAGGTGATGGCAATATCATCTTTGCAGGCTGACCCATAATAACTTTATCTAATATAGTAGGTTTTGAACCATAAGGTTTAGCTGGATGAAAAGCCTCCTGCTCAGCTACTTCATCAAGAGTTCCACCATTTATAGCAGATACCTGAAAAAATCCATCATCTAATCCATAACGATCTTTATATCCATCTACTTTGACCCATTGACCTGGATATTTCAATTCAACTTTATAACTATCATCAGAAAATATCTTATTGGATTGTGTTGAGTAGTATTCAAAACAATACAACTGACTAGACATGCAATCACTTTTCTTTTTTTGTTAATACATTATATTCTTAAGTTATTTGGGCGTGAAAAAATCTCTTGTCCGGCTAGTTTCATCGCCAACAAGAGATTTATTATCAATTCTTCTTAATCATCTTTAACCTTGTGAATTCTTCTCTTTCTTTTTCCTCCAAAGCATTTTGTATATGTTTTGTTAAGTCCGTATACCTTGGAATCATTATATTCTTGAGAGCATTAGCTCTTTTTTGAGTCCTTTTGATATTAATAGCAAGTCTGTAGATTGCGTTCTCTACTTCCGCCATAACTACTGTCAACTGCTTAACCTTATAGAACTTACTGAATGCTTCGTCAAGTGATAACGTAGTTCTAGCAAAACCATACTGAGGATGTATTTCTTCCTCAGGTATACTTATTATAGGTATCTCTACACCCATGATACTCCTTGTTTTTATTTCAATATTCTTTTCTTCTTCTACAGCAGTACCTATCTGCTCAACAGTACTAATACCTATAGACATATTAGCATTTTGCAGAGCTTCATATGCCTCCGTAAAAGTTGAATCGATGTGAGATTGTATTTCTTCAGCCTTATCAATAAGAAGCATCATTTCTCTTACCAGTATATTTCTTTTTTTATCTAATAACTCATAACCCTGCTTAGACAATCTAAGAGTGTTTTTTGCTACAATCAAATTACCTTTAGTAGGAAATAATGTTGTATCCATATCAATCACTTTCCTTTACTGAGTTTAGCTAATATGAGTAATCTAATTCGCTTCCTCATAATAAGGTTTATAATATTTATCCAATACTTCTTCATCAACTCTGTCAAGCTCTTCTCTTGGCAATATACCAAGCAATCTCCATCCTAGATCAAGAGTTGCATCCATGAAACGGTTCTCATCTCTAGTCTGTGATACAAATAATTCTTCGAATACCTTACCAAATTCCATATATTTTTTATCTATATCAGATAACTCATCTTCTCCAATTACTGATGCCAAAGCTTTTACTTCTTGAACATGAGCATAAGAGGCAAATAATTGATTGGCTATCTGAGGGTGATCTTCTCTAGTGAATCCTTCACCAATACCATCTTTCATAAGTCTAGATAATGAAGGTATTACTATTATTGGTGGATAGATTCCTTTTTGATGCAATGACCTGTCAAGAACAATTTGTCCCTCTGTAATATATCCAGTTAAGTCAGGTATTGGATGGGTTATATCATCATTAGGCATAGTCAATATAGGAATCTGAGTGATTGAACCTGATCTATCTCTTAACATTCCTGCTCTTTCATACAAAGAAGCAAGGTCACTATACATATAACCTGGGAAACCTTTTCTACTAGGAATCTCTCCTTTGGATGAAGATATTTCTCTAAGTGCTTCACAATAAGAAGTCATATCAGTGAGTATGACAAGTACATGCATATTATGTTCAAATGCTAAATACTCGGCAGTCGTTAAAGCACATCTTGGAGTAACTATCCTTTCAACAACTGGGTCATTAGCACGATTAAGGAACATTACAACTTTCTGTAACACACCACTCTCTTCAAAACTTCTTCTGAAATACTCAGCAACATCATTCTTTACACCCATTGCTCCAAAAACAACAGCAAAGTTATTTTCATCATCATTGCCTGTCAGTCTAGCTTGTTTTACTATCTGAACAGCTAGAGCATCATGAGGCAGACCATTTCCTGAGAATACAGGTAATTTCTGACCTCTTATTAGAGTAGTAAGACCATCTATTGCCGAAATACCTGTTTGAATATAGTTTCTTGGATATTCTCTTGAAATTGGATTGATAGGACTTCCATTAATATCTCTGCTAACATCAGGTATTATATCACCTAGTCCATCAATTGGTCTTCCAAGTCCATCTAGTGTCCTACCTAATATTTCTTTTGATAAAGGTATTTCAAGAGCTTTACCCCTGAAACTTGTCCTTGTATTAGCGCTTGATATACCTGTAGTTCCTTCAAAAACTTGAATAACAGCTATATCATCATTTATTTCTATGACCCTGCCTACTCGCTCTTCTCCATTTTCAAGTTTTATGTCAACCATTTCTTCATATGATACATCTTTTACACCCCTAAGAACTATAAGGGAACCAGTTACTTGTTTTAATCCTAAATATTCTATACTCATAGCTTCTTCCTTTCGAAACTCTTATAACTTTCCTTTACTTCATCATAGAAATTATCAATTTTTTCTTTCAGTAAATCAAATTCTTCTAGATTTTTATTACTTACATTATATTTCATCTTAATCATTTCATCATATATACCTGTTTTTCTAAGCTGGGACATTGGAATGCCCCCATTAACCAACTCTTTTGATTTATCTTGTAGGTATAGAATGATTTCCATCATTTTATATTGTTTTTTCATAGGTACATAAGTATCAATATCATTGAATGCATTCTGCTGTAAGAATCCTAATCTAATCACTTTTGATATCTCAAGAGTTAATTTTTGATCTTCAGGTAAGATATCTGCTCCGATTAATTTAACAATTTCCATCAATTTGCTCTCAGCTTGAAGTAAACTCACTATCTTAGTTCTTAATTCAAAGAAATCATCAGCTACTTTAGTTTCATACCAATTTTCCAAGTCATCTATATATTCACTATAACTATTCAACCAGTGTATAGCTGGGTAATGCCTTGAATAAGCTAATTGCCTATCAAGAGCCCAGAAACATCTCACAAATCTCTTAGTATTCTGGGTAACAGGTTCTGAGAAATCTCCCCCTTGTGGTGAAACAGCACCGATTATACTTACTGACCCTTCACTATCATTAAGATTGTCCACGTATCCTGCTCTTTCATAGAATTGTGATAATCTTGATGGTAAGTAAGCTGGGAAACCTTCTTCTGCTGGCATTTCTTCAAGTCTTCCAGATATTTCCCTAAGTGCTTCAGCCCATCTGGAAGTTGAATCCGCCATTATGGCTACATGATAACCCATATCCCTATAGTACTCAGCTAAAGTTATTCCTGTATATATAGAAGCTTCTCTTGCCGCAACAGGCATATTTGAAGTATTAGCTATCAATATGGTTCTATCCATAAGTGACTTACCTGATTTTGGGTCTATCAGCTTTGGAAAATCTTCTAAAACCTCTGTTATTTCATTTCCTCTTTCTCCACAACCAATATATACAATAATATCAGCATCACTCCATTTTGCAAGTTGATGTTGAGTCATTGTCTTTCCAGTACCGAATCCACCTGGAATAGAGGCTGTACCACCTTTTGCAATTGGGAATAGTGTATCAATAACCCTTTGTCCTGTTACAAGAGGTATTGTAAGTCTTCTCCTGTTTTTAAAAGGTCTTGCCATTCTTACTGGCCATTTTTGTATTAAGTCCAATTCTTTTATCTCATCTTGCTCTGTCTTAATCTTAACAATAGTATCATGGACTTTGTATCTACCATTAGGAGCTGCATATTCTACTACTCCAGACATATATGGGTGCATCATAACTTTATGCATAACCAGATCCGTTTCCTTAATCTCAGCTATAACATCTCCGCCTTTAATGTTATCACCTTTTTTTACTACAACTTCAACTACCCATTCTTTTTCAGTGTTAAGAGACTCTATATCAAGTCCTCTGCTTATAAAAGAGCCAGACATCTCTTCCATCTTTTTCAAAGGACGTTGAATACCGTCAAAAACTCCACCTATAATACCAGGTCCTAATTGAAGTGACAAGGGTTCACCTGTTGATATTACAGGTTCTCCCACTTTAATTCCAGTAGTTGATTCATAGACCTGTACAATAATATCTTCATTCTCTATGCTTATAACTTCACCTATCAACTTGGCATTTCCAACTAAAACCATTTCTAACATCTTAAATTTACTGCTGCCTCTTACAGTTACAACAGGTCCATTTACACCAACAATCATATCATCTTTGTTCAATGTGCCACCTTCTTTACTCGATTTCAAGATTACAATTATGCAAAAATGTTTCTTTCTGTTCATATAATTTACTGTAAAATGAATCATCTAAGTATATATTTTTACTCTTATTAAATATCTTACATCCACCAATCATTTTTTTATTCTTATCTTCAAGAACAATCTTATTATCAAATTCTTTATTAAGCCTATTAAGATATTTTTCATCGGTATGGGCAATATAAATTAATATTTCCCCATCACCTATTTTTTCTATATCTTCTTTTATCAGGTTCATAAGATACTCTTGATACTCTTTCTTTTGTGTAAATGCTTCTAATTCTTTTTCTGCATCCCTGAAAGTACCTTTTATAATTTCTTCTCTAGCTTTTAATATCTCTCGTTTACTATCCATGATAGATCTGGATATTATTTCATTCTTTTCTTTTTGTATACTTTTTAATCCACTTTGAATTATTTCATAAGCTTTGGATAGATATGCAAGCTCTTTTTCTTCATATATTGCTTCAAGTTCTTTTTCTGTTTGCTCCATTATTTCTTTTCTTTGATTACTTACATCTGTCATAATATCATGAGCAAACTTATCTATCTTTTCTTCAACAATTCGCATAATTACCCTTCTTCCTTTTAACAATATTAGACCAAAACAAATATCTTGTTATTATTATATCTTTAATCCGATAGCTTCTCTGACATATTTTGTAATTGAATCAGGTGTTCTTCCAGTACCATGTCTATCAGGAATCTCTACAATTAAAGGTGTGTGATAATTAAGTTTTATGTCTTTTATTTTATCTGCAATTAATTTTCCGAGTTTTTCTGTAATTAATATTATACCTATATCCCTGTCTTTTAGAGCTTCATCAAGGGCATTCCTTATTTCTTCCATATCGTGGACAACTACACCTTCAACACCTGCTAATCGCATACCTGTTTTCGTATCAATGTTATCACTAATAAGGTACATTTTCATAGCTAATCTACCTCCGTTTGCTTTTTAGCCTAAAATCAATATTGATATGATAAGTCCATAGATAGCAATACCTTCAGCAAGACCAACAAAGATAACTGTTTTACCTAATAATTTTGAATCCTCACTAATAGCACCTATAGCTGCTGAACCAGATACAGCAACTGCAATCCCTGAACCAATAGCAGCCAAACCAGTAGATAATGCTGCTGCGATATATTTCATACCTTCTGCACTAGCAGCAGCTTTTTCCGCAGTCTCTGCTGCTAAAGCTGTAGTTCCACCTGTTAACAAAACAACAGTGGCAACTATTAAAATCCCAAAGAAACTCAAAACATTTATTCCTAAAATCGTTTTAGCTTTACTTCCATCAATACCTTTCTTTATTGCATATACTCCAGTTCCCACTGTAACAATCACTAATAAAAGTGCTAAACTCATTACTATATCCATTATATTTTCCTCCTTAATTTTCCTATAAGCCACATTTTATCTATTAAACGCAGCTTCATTCTAATTATAATAATTTTATTTATATAACTCTTTGCAACCAATATCTATGTAATACTTTACACGTTATATATTAAGTTGCTTGTTTATCCTTTATCTTGAATGGATTAAAGCTTATGCCTTCACCACTAAAGAATCTACTAAATAATTCGTAGTACTCCAATCTTAATCCTTGAATACCTACTATTAAACCTTCCAGACAGATAATCAATATATTACCGAAAATCATTACAAATATACTTCCGGTACCGCCCACCATATCTGCCATCATGTGGAAAGCTAAAAAGAAACCAACATGATTAAGTGCAAAAGCACCAACTCTTATAAATGATATGGTATTACTTAAGATGGCAAGCAATGTTTCGATAAGTTCAAATATGGCTTCAATAAAATAGCCGCCTTTATCCTCAGGTAATATATATTTCTTTTTCTCTATCAAGTTTCCTAAAGGATGTGATAAAAAGATTAATATCAATGGTACCACAATCAATAATAGAATCTGCCATGCTGCAATCTTATAATCACTTCTCAATACTTTTGACAGAATTAAATAAATAAGTGCAAGATAGAAAATCAAACCAGTTATTCCATTCCTATCAAAAAGCAACTGTCCCATCTTTTTCTTTTTAACTGCATTCCATATATTTAAAACCATAGCCATTATTAATAATAAAACACCAAATCCAACAGCAATTATTAATACTAATTGTTTATTTTCCATAGGATTAATCATTGGTATGAATCCAAATATCTCTCTTAGAAGCTCTTCATTACCAAATATCGAACCATAGAAGAGACCGAATATAGCTGAAGCTATACCTGCATATATACCTATTTTCCCTAAGGCGTTTCCCTTCTTCTTATAAACATAAAAACCTAATAATGCTATGACTAAGCCCTGTCCCATATCTCCAAACATCATACCAAACATTAGTAAGTATGTTATAGCTACAAAAGGTGTGGGATCAAGTTCATTGTAAGATGGTGTACCATACATCTTGACTAATGACTCAAATGGTTTAAAGAATTTATTATTTCTTAATTTTGTTGGCGGTTTGGTCTTCTTGACCGCTTCATCCTCTTCAACAATACACGTTATATCCTCATCTTCTTTAATCTTTTCCATAAAATCATCCAGTTGACTCTGAGGAATCCAACCAGTAAGATAAAAAGCATCCTTTGAATGGACTACATGTCTCCTAATATCAAACACCTGATCTAACTGGTTGATGATATTATAGATATCAGCAATCTTATCATAATTTTCTTTGTAGAAGTTATCTATCTTCTTGGCAATTTCTTTTTCTTCATTTGATAACTTTGCCAAAGTATCATCTATGCTTTGAATCACTTCTTTTGGATGTCCTTTTACTTCACCAGAAATTCTTATTCTTTCAAAGTATAACGATGCAAAGAGACTATCAATGCTTTCTTGTACTATCTTAGGCATGAAGTACAGTAAGAATACGTGGTCATCTTCTTCGAATACTTTAAATACTAATACTTCCAGATCTTCCACATAATCATTTAGTTTTTTGAAACTATCCTTTGGCATTTTGCCGAATCTGAATTTCATAAACTCAAATTCAAATAGCTTATTAATCTCAATATCTACGTTTTTAATTGGAATAATCTGTTTCCTTATTCTCTTATTTATTGTTATCTTATTACTAATATCTTCTTTTTGTTTCATAAGTTCTGATAATTCATTACTCAGATCTTCTACTACAGGTTCTACATCAAGAGCACAATTAACTTGTTTGTCATCAATATCAATCTGCTCTAATTTGATGTCAAGATTCTCACATAATTTACCTAATTTCTTAATCACATTATCATAGGGATTTTGTATAGAAAATGGGTATAATCCTTTAACTGAATCTAGTATTGAAATTGCATTCACCAACTGTACATCATATGGTAAAACATTTTTGATTACAAAGTAATCCAAGGCTTTAATTGGTCCAGCTACATTTACAAAAAACATTTTTTCAATTGACATAAAATCGCCTCCTCCCTATTTTCCAAAACCGATTAAAAATTTCTTAATTTTGTTTGGATCAACATCATATCTTATGCCTTCGATAATAGTTGTTATATTCATTATCTCTACTTCTTTAGCGAACATATACCCAAGTATTGGTGCTATAGAGAATGGATACATACTTATATTTTTATCATGGATATCAAGAATATACTCGTAAAACTCCTTTTCCCAATAATGTTCATCTGAAGATAATATGTCATTATAGGGAGTTTTTTTCAATATTTCAATTATTTCTTCTACACTATTAGAATTAATAAGTAATCTCAAATCTTTCTGACTCAACTTATATCGATAGGGTATATGATATCTGTATAAAATCTCTTTTGATATATTATAATAATGCTTCCCTCTATATACCCACATAATGTTACGTAAGTCAGCCTCCAAACCTATAATATGGTTAGCAATCTTTTTATCTGTACCACTCACCAATTCAGGTTGTGCGATAAGTTTTTTATAATAATACATATCCAGTGCCATTTCTGCTGAAAAAAGGTCTATATGATTATCATCTTTTATCAATGGATTTAGAATCTCATAAAAATTAGTTTCCTTCAGTCCATTAACAAATGTTCTAATATCCTTAGCAGCAAACAACTTATTGAAATCTATAACACTATATTTATTAATAAAAAATAATCTTCTATCAATTTGGTGTATATCACCACCCATTTGTAATGTTCTAAGCATTTTCTTCAAGTCTTCTATTTCTTGTCTACGATAAATATATCTAAAAACAGATTTTTCATTTCCTTTGAGATATCTACCTATCTTAAGAGCTTCTCTGATAATAGATTTATATAAAAGCATTTCAACTTGACCTCTATGAACATTACTCTCATTTAATTCTTGTAAAAAGTCGTTATAATAAGTATTGTTTTTTAGATATATCGCAACTTCTAGTACACTGTTTCGTAGAAGTAGTTGCTCATAGTCATCTTTTGTGAGCATCTTACCTTTCATTGCCCTAATCTTAGTAGAAAGATGACTGTACTTGAACGTTGCTAGCATATACTCACCTCTCTAGAACTGCTTTTACAAGTTCATCACTCCATATTTTCCTTTTTTCCTCTCCATAGAGCTTCATTTTTTCTAGTCTTTCTTTTGCTTTTTTTATATACTCATCTGCTTCAGCTTGAGCTTCATCAAGTTCTCTTTGCCTTAGTTGTTTGACTTTTCTATTTGCATCATGTAATATTTTATCTTTTAACGCTTCTACTTTATCTAACATTTCCTTGTGTTTATTTTCTTTTTCTTCTTTTGTTGTGTCCAATACCTCCCTAGCTTTATTTTCAATAGAAATTATTTTATTGATGATAGCTTCCAACATTGCACCTCTTTTCTATAATCTTTTACCTTCCTCTTTTTTAAACCTAACTTATATGATATCAAAATTTTTTAAGAATCTCAACTTTTATCTATTTTTTCCCATACCTCATTTTTACTCATATTATTCAATATTCTATATTCATTATCACCCATAGAACTATCGAACTGGCAAATAGATGAATAATTACAATATTCACAAGCATTATCCTTGCTATTTTTGTATGGATGTATTAGGATATTCCCTTTCATAATTTCTCTACCAATCTCCTCTGTCTTATCCTTAACAAAATCCATCAACATATCAAATTGTTCCTTAGAAGCGACTGAAGATCTCTTACCAATAGTCCCTTTTTTTGTTAGTTGAACTGGTATTATATCTGAGTAATTATCAATATCTTTGTCCATCTTGTTGATGATATCAACATCTTCTAGTACAAGTCCATTCATCTTCAAACTTTTAATTATTTGTTTTTCCAGTTCATCTTTATTAAGGTCTGATTCTGTTTTTATTATAGGGTCATCAATATGATAGTAAAAAACACCTGCTGGTACTATTTTTTTAGTTGTTTTCTTATCCTCTAATTCTGTTACAGCATTAAGATAAACTAATAACTGTAATTGTAATCCATAATAAAGAGCAGTGATGTCAAATTGTTTATTACCTGATTTATAATCTATTACTTTTACGTAAATAGTATCATCTGTCTCATATCTATCAACTCTGTCAATTCTACCTTTTAATTTCATAGTTTTTTCATCATCAAAATCAATTTTCAGTGATTCAAGGTCCCCTTTATCTGGATCAAATGCTACTTCATAATCAGTAGGCTTGAATTCTCCTTTTTTGATATGATATTGAAGTGCCCAAATAGCTCTTTTGGTTATTCTTGTAAGTCTATTGATTAGGTAACTGTTTCGTCCTGTACTGTAAAAGATATTATTGCAATATTTATCAGCTATTTGTATAACTGTTTCTTCTACTAATCTATCCCTTACATTATCTTCAATTTGGTTCCATTCCAATTCCCTTTTACTTAGCTTCTTAGAAAATTCATCAATGGATCTATGAAATAATATTCCTATATCAGGCATAGTTATTTCTCTAACCACTCTTTCTGATACGTTTAATCCATAATCCAAGAAGTGGGCAAAAGGACATTTTGCAAATTCTTCCAATCTAGAAACACTATTAATAAGTGTATCTGTATAAATACTTGTCACTAATTCATCTGGTAAAAATTCTTCTGTATTAATATGATACAAACCGCCCACAGCTGATTTTACTGAATGTCTCCAAATGTCATTGCTATAGTACCAGCTATATACATCTTTCCAATAATCAGTAAGTCCAATATTATTATATTCACGTAATTTGTTAAGCATATTTCTGAAAGTAGGTTTTTGAAGATATATTCTATCTTCATCCTTTTGTAATTCTATATCAATAACTTCTAGATTCCTGAATATTTTTTTAATTCTACTTATAAGTATGGATGGTCGCATTGACTTACCATCTATATCTGTTCTGGCATAGCTGAGATACAGTTTATTACTAGGTTTTGTTAAGCCGGTATATATCAAGAATTGTTCTTCAAATACTTTTTTCTTAGTACTTGGAGCAAGCTCTATACCTTTTTCCATCAATTTATCTTTGTCGGAATCAGATAATATATTAGCTTTTACTGATATCTTAGGTATCTTGCCTTCATTAAGTCCTATTATAAATAATGCTTTTATTTCCCTTAATCTTGACCTCTCCAAATCACCCACTACAACTTGGTCAAGTCCTGGCGGGACAAGTCCCATCTCGCATTGTTCTAATCCCGATTCCAATATAACACTGTATTCGTTAAGTGTAATTTCTTCGTCACCTAGTATATCTACTATATTGTCCAACAACTCCATTATAATTTTATAGATAGCCTTATATTCTTTTTCTAACAGCAACTCATTATCCAGCCTGAATCTTTCACTCCTATTATATATTTTTTCTTCCACATTTAAGGTTACTATAAGATTATATAAAGCCTGGGTTATATTTTTAACTTTAACCTTTTTATTTCCTATATTTTTACCTAATTCTAATAATGGATTGACTATTTTTTCCCTAGTTACATTTATTCTTTGTAATTGTTCATTATCATATTCATCATTAAATTTATTATTTATATATGGATATTCAAAAACCTGTTCCCATTGTTTTCTACCTTTTATTCCATAAGCCAATACATAATTTTCTATGATATCTATATCCTCTATAGATATTCCTGTCAAACTGGTTTTAAGATATCTAAATATAGTTTCATAGGTATAGCCTTTATTAATTATTGAAATGGCTGCTCTAATAAATTCTACTAATGGATTTGATAGAATATCTTTCTTCTTGTCTATGAAAAATGGTATATCATACTCCTTAAAACATCTAGATATAATCTTTTCATATCCATCTAAATCACCAGTTACCACTGCTATCTCTCTATATCTATAGTTATTTTCTTTTATTAGATCAATTATATTATCAGATAGATTAATTACTTCTTTTCTGATATTAGGTGCTGTATGTATATGAATATCACTTTTTTCTTCATTATATATCTTATACGGGTATCTAAAAATATTTCTTTCCAGATGTTCTAATGCTTTATTTTTATATCTATTGCATTTATTATCAAGTAATATATGTTTCAATACTTTTACTTTACTTTCTTTCGCTAGATTATTAAGTTTGTAGATTGTTTTCTTGGTTTCATAAAATAGTTCTGATTCATCGGATAAATCCTCTAATTTGTTTATGTTATCTATTGTAAGAGTGAGATATGTTTCTCTAGATTTCTTTAATATCTCGTTTAATACTTTATATTGTATAGGTGTAAATCCATAGAATCCATCTATCCAAACTGTAGCTTCCTCTAATAGATTGGATTCTCTTATTGACTCACTTAGTATATCTAATGTATCTTCATTAGTAATATATTCTTTCTTGATAAACTCTTTGAATCCATCATAAACAATCTGTAAATCATTTATCTTAGTTTGTAGTAGCGGCTTATTGCTTAATTCCTCTAATGATTTAGCGAGGTCTTGTGATGATATATCATATTGATAGAGTTCTGTTATAACACTTTTCAATTCTTTAATAAATCCTGGCTTTCCTGAATTCTTATAAAATAATCTTAGTTTCTCCTTATTTTCCTCAATGATTTTTCTAATAACCATACCTTTACCTGTATTACCAAGCAAAGTCTTATTGGCTCCACCTATTTCATCAAGTATACGGTAAGCTAATCTTTGAAAACTTAAAACCTCTATTTGCATAATACCTGACGATGGATGAAGTTTAACAATATCCTTTTGAGTTTCTAGAGTAAATTGTTCAGGAACTATCATAATAAGGGGTTTATCTATTTTTTTCACGGATTCTTTTATAATCTTATCATAGCAATAATATGTTTTTCCTGATCCAGCGCATCCTAATATATATTGTAATGACATATTTATCCCCCTAACTCAATATCTATAATTGAAATATTTTTTCATATTAAAAATTTCATGCATAATTATTTTAACAGATTAATTACTATATGTTAAGAAAAAAATGACCCAATCAAATGTTGATTAGGTCATTTATATTATTGATTTAATTTATATAAGTAGAGCTCTCTCTCTCCTAATTTATCTTTGTTGACGCTATCTTCATCTTTCTCTAATACTGAAACTCTGTCAGGGTTTCCATCAGAGATATATTTTTTTTCTGGATGTTGTTCATAATAATCAAAGAACCATCCCATATCTTGAATTTCTCCTTTTGACCCTCTAGCCCTAGCCACATTCAGTGGATCAAATTTTATATGTAGTGGTGGGTAATATGGTGCACTTGCACCTTCTTTGAAAGCTACAGAATAATTATACTTTATATTATTGTACTCACCATCTAGTACTAGATTACGTAAGGCTTTTACTGGTCTATTTCCAAATGTATATGCTAATGAATCAACTGTATAATCTGGAACAGCATTCTTAATAATCTGATCGACTATACCAATGTTTTTCATTATTTGTCTAGAATCCAATTTGCTTAACATTTGTGTTTTATCATGGGATGCTGTATGATTACCAACATCATAACCATTATCTACTAACCATTTGATTCTTTCCTCAACTGTCCCAGCACCTTCAAATATTTTTTGACCATTTATATATAAACCAGCTTTGCTATCAAATCCTGGATGTGATTTAGAGAATCTTTCTAGTATTTCAATAGCAGTACCAGGCTTAGGAACTAGTTCTCCATTTTCTTCAATTAATGAAAAAGTTGAACTGAGTCCATCATCAAAAGTAAATAATATAGGTGTATATCCAGCTTCTATGTTAATATTATTATCTATATAGTCTCTAACAGATATAGGTCTATATTTATGGTCATACATGTACTGTAACTGTTCAAGAAATTGTTCTTCAGTTACATGATAAGGAGGTAAATCTATAATACCATGATACATAATAACCATTATATGTCCTAATTCATTAGGCTTAACTGCTTGATAATCAATCTCTACTGGTTTTGTTACTTCTTCTTCATCTTTTATATCAGTATTCTCAATATTATCCTTTATTTCATCATTTTTATCATTATCATCTATTTGTTTATTTATATCATTTTCTTTTTCGCTATTATTGTCTATCCCTGTATTATTTTCATCTGGATCTATCATTTTACAGGATACGCTCATTAATACTACAATCATTACTAACACAACTAATTGAGATAGTTGAAGAATTCTACTTTGTTTTGTCATCAAGTCTTTTCATCCTTTCCTTGTTTAAGCAGGTCAAATTTTAGTGATTAAACTTCTCTTTCCACTCCAGTCAAACATATAGGTTATGAATTTCTAAAAATTATATAAAATAATTTTCCATAACCTTCATATTTTAGTCCTATCTTAAATAAAATATATTAATCGGACTATTTGTATAAGGAGGCAATTATGAGATCAACCAAAATTATCGTTCTACAACTAAAACAAATAATATATACTGTACTATTTGTCATAGTTGGAATATGTTTAATATTATTACTTATCTACATGTTAGGTAATAAAAATGATACTAAAGCACCTGTAATGGCTACTTATGTACCTGGAGTTTATACATCATCCATTGTAATCGAAAATCAACCAGTCAATGTTGAAGTTGTGGTTGATAAAAATCATATTAACTCAATTAATCTAACTAATCTAGACAGTGCTATTGCTACACTTAACCCTGCTCTAGTACCAACATTGAATGACCTTGAAATTCAACTTGTTAATGATACCAGTTTTGATAACCTAAGTATTAAAACAGATACTAAATATACGTCCTCACTACTTCTTGGCGCAATAGAAAAAGCCCTAGATAAGGCTAAGCCAGAAGACGTACATAATAACAAAAAGAAATAATTATAATTGCCAATCAATAAAGTATTTATCTATTTCATTATGGGTTACAGCAACTAGAAATTTATCAGCTATTTTAAATATATCTGTCTCATCTTTTAACTCTACTTTGATAGAATTA
>NZ_BTPU01000052.1:0-57062 GCF_036985595.1 Vallitalea maricola
AAGTAAAGGTCTTATTTTTATCCATGTATAATAGAATCTACATCATAATTTTTTAATTTATCTCTGCCTTTTAGGAAGTCAAGCTCGATTAAATATACTAACTTTACAACTTCTCCTCCTAAACTTTCAATTAATTCTACGGTAGCTTTTGATGTTCCACCTGTTGCTAATAAATCATCTATAATTACAACTTTATCACCTGGTTTAATAGCATCAATATGCATCTCAATAGTCGCAGTGCCATATTCTAAAGCATATTCTTTGCTTTTTGTTTTATATGGTAGTTTACCAGCTTTTCTGATAGGTAAAAATCCTTTACCCGTATTATAAGCTACTGGTACACCAAAAATAAAGCCTCGTGATTCTGGTCCAACTATGTAATCGAATTCAATACCTTCCAATTTAGCTTGTATCTGATCGATAGAAGCCTTTAATCCTTCTGGATTTTGTAAAATTGTAGTAATGTCATAAAATAAAATACCTTCTCTTGGGAAATCAGGTACTTCTCTTATAAGAGTTTTAAGATCCATACTTCCTTACTCCTTTTCGTAATACCCTATAAGGAATTAATTAGACTATCATAATATAATAGAAAATAATGTATATCATTAATTTACTTTTTAAAAATAGTACTACCTTAAAAGGATATTTATTTATCAAATTTATATGTTTAACTTATCGCTTTTTAAACATACTTAAACATACAATATTAGTATACCAAATTTAATAGCTTCTAGCAAAGCTTTTTGAAGTTTTTCTTTTAAATATATCTCCTATATAAAAAATTCTAATAATTTAATGAACAATATAACTATTAAAGCACCACAAGCAAAAGGCATAAAGGCTACTAAACATTCAAAGCCAAAAAGATATATGAATACTATTAAACAAACCAATATTATTATTAAATCACAAATTAATTTACGTTTAGACCTTCTCATTAAGAGACCTCCAATAAATTCTGATATAATCCCTTTTATTATAGTTTGTTTATTGAATATATTCAATATTACACCGATTATTTTTCATATCATTAAGACATTAATTCAATATAGCACATATAATGTATGTTTTTTTATAATATTATTTAAAGAACATATGTAATATTTCGATTTAAATTATTTTTTTATATATACTTGATTCATCTAACTTTACTTTGATACCTTTATTTAATTTAAAAATCAATCTCATATTCTCTACTCTATATTCTAATAATCTAAGTTCGCTAAATACTTCTAGACAAATCAATAAAGTCAATATTTTATTGGGTTGAGAATATCCCAGTATCTTTAAAAATTTAGTGATTATAATATTTTCTTTCATCTGTTTTTCTAGATTCAATAGAGTTCTATATATATTTTCAAACTCTTTTCTAGTAGGAATTACTTGTTCATCTTGAAAATATACTTTGGTTTTCCCGTCAAAATTTGCGTTTTTAATGTTATTGAATTCATCATAATACCTTTTTATTGATACTGCAAACTCATTATTAGGATTAATATCCTTCAACATGATTTGAGGTTTTTTAGTACCGTTCCATTCATTTATATTCAACGTTCCTAACAATGATATATCATGGGTCACATTAATATAATCATAGTACTGTGCCATTCCGAATCCTATTCCATCTAAATAATTCTTGTTATAATCTACTCTCATCTTCAGATGGTTACTCTCTTTACCTATTTTTCTAACATCATCAACTTTCCCTTTACATATAAATTTGGGCTCAGGATTTCCTACACCATAAGGTTCCAACTTTATAATTTCTTCGATAAGAGGTATGCTGATATCCTTTATATCTATTTCCATATCAGCAGTTAATTTTGGTATCAGTGTGTCAGATTCCATAGTATTTTCAGCATATTCATTGAGAACTTCTCTAAGTCTATCTATATTCTCTTCTTTTAATGACATACCAGCTGCCATCTCATGTCCTCCAAACTTCATAAATAGCTCTTTGGTAGAACATAAAGCCTCAAATATGCTAAACCCATCTACACTCCTTGCTGACCCAGTAGCTACCCCATCTTCAATACTTAACAGTATACTTGGTTTATAATACTTCTCAGTAATTCTAGAAGCCACAATACCAATTACTCCATGATGCCAATTACTTGATGCTGCCACTATGATTTTAGTATTATCCATGTCAATATTTTCTTCGATTATATGTACAGCTTCATCAAATATCTCTTGCTCCAATTGCTGACGCAGAATATTTTCTTCGTTGAGTTTTTCAGCAATATCAGCTGCTTTATTCTTATCTTCTGTGATAAATAATTCTATTCCTCTCTTGGCATCTCCAAGTCTACCAGCTGCATTTAATCTAGGAGCGATACGGAATCCAATTATCCCAGCCGTTATTTTATCATCTTTTTTATTTCCTGATATTTTTATTAGTGATTTTAGACCCACATTCCAAGTATCTTTCATAGTTTCAAAAGCCAACTTGGTAATAATCCTATTTTCATCTTTTAAAGGTACTATATCAGCCACTGTACCAACAGCTACAATATCTAAATACTTCCATATAGAATCTATATTGCCTAATTTAATTGATAATGCATGAATTACTTTAAAAGCTACACCTACACCTGCTAACATATCAAATGGATATCTGCAGTCTTCTCGCTTGGGATCAATTACAGCTACAGCATCAGGTATACTTTCTTGACATTCATGGTGGTCTGTTATTACCATATCCAAGCCTAATGAATTAGCTAAATCTACTTGTGATATAGCTGTAATACCTGTATCAACAGTAATAATCAGCTTTGTGCCACCTTGGTGTATGCTTTTTACAGCATCATCATTAACCCCATATCCTTCTTCTAATCTGTTTGGTATATAGTAATCAACCTGTGCAGCATTTTCTTTCAAATACATATATAGAACTGATGTACTTGTGATTCCATCCACATCATAATCTCCATATATAGTTATTTTCTCATTCTTATCAATTGCTGTAATAATACGTTCTACAGCCTTGTCCATATCTTCCATTAAGTATGGATCATAGAATTTGTCTTTATCTGCATTAAGAAACCTGACAATATCTTTTTCTATTACAATATTACGGTTAGCTAATATAGTTGCCATTATAGTAGACATCTTGTATTTTTCAGATAATTCTTCTACAAGTTTTTCATTTTTCTGTTTTAAGTTCCAGATGTATTTTGGTTCCAAATAAACAACCTCCAAAAAATCCCCCTAGCAAAGATTTGCTAGAGGGATGTAAGTTCAATTATCTTTGTTGATGCGCCTGTTGAATTTTCTTTTCTTCTTTTCTTTTAAATACATACCATAATGGACTGGCAATAAATATAGAAGAATATGTTCCTGAAAGGATACCTACCATTAATGGTAGAGCAAATTCTCTAATTGAAGCAACACCAATTATATATAATATTGCAACCATAACAAAAGTTGTAAGTGATGTATTTATTGAACGTGACATTGTTTGACTTATAGATGTATCAACAACACCTTTGAAATCTCCACGTTTCATATATTTTTGATTTTCACGAACACGGTCAAATAAAACTATTGTATCATTGATTGAGTAACCAACAATTGTTAACATTGCAGCAATGAATGAATTATTGATAGGTACTCTGAATAATGAATATACTGCTAATACAACAAATACGTCATGAATTAATGCAACAACCGCACTAACACCGAATCTATAATCTTTAAATCTTAATGTTATATATATTAACATACATATAGCAGCTAATATTATAGATAGCATAGCGCTCTTACGCATCTCATTACTGATTGTTGGACTTATACTTTCACTTTCAATATCTTCAGAAGTTATACCATATTTTTCAATCAATTTTTCTTGTAATTTAGTTCTTGATTCATTATCTAATTTATTAGTTTTGATAATAACTTGTTTCTTATCTGTAACTGCTTGGAATTGAGGACTCTTATCATTAGTCGCTTCAACAACTATTGGTGTCAACTCACTATCCATTTCAGCTTTACTCATTGTTTTTCCTATGTTAACAAGAGTTGTAGAACCACCGCTAAATTCTATATCATAATTAAGAGGAGTACCCTTTGAAGCGTTATATATTGGCATCGCAAGAAGTCCTATAACTATAATAACAATTGAGATACTAAACCAAATTTTTCTCTTTGCAACAACTTTGATAGCTCTTGTTTTTTGAGCAATACCGTATAATTTTTTATTCTTAATTCCTAATCCAGCAAATGCTCCAAGGATAAGTCTAGTTATTACTAAAGCTGTAAACATAGAAACAATAATACCAATTGCAAGAGTTTGAGCGAAACCTTTTATTGGTCCAGTTCCCATTAGATATAGGATAGCTGACGCTATTAATGTTGTAATATTACCATCTAAAATAGCAGATGTAGCTTTTTTAAATCCAGCTTTCAGTGAAGCTCTAAGTGTTTTCTCAAGTGCTAATTCTTCCTTTATCCTTGAGAATATAATTATGTTGGCATCTACAGCCATACCAATTGATAAGATAATACCTGCAATACCAGGTAATGTTAATGTAATCTTAAATATGCTTAATATGATAATTACTAATGAAGAATAGAATACTAGTGCTATATCAGCAGCAAGTCCAGGTATTCTATAGAATATTATCATAAATAATAATATTAAAGCAAGACCAATAATACCAGCTTTTACACTTGTCTTAACTGCTTCTTCACCAAGTGTTGCTCCTACTACATTTGATCTTAATTCTTCAAGCTCTAGAGGAAGTGCACCAATACGTATATTAGATGCCATATCTTCCGCTCTTTCCATACTTCCCATATTACTGATAGAAGCGTTACCATCTTTGATTGGTTCATTAACTTTAGGCTCCATTATGTTTTCACCATTATAAGCAATGGCTATTCTTTGACCTACAAATTTTTTGGTAGCTTCATAGAATTTATCTTTTCCACTTTCATTAAGTTCAAGGGAGATAATATATGGGTCAACTTCTCCAGATACCATTTTTGCAGTAGCATTCTTAACGTCTTGTCCTGTTAATACTACATTTCCGTCTGGATCCAAAAATTCTAGTTTACCTGGTTTACCGAGTTCTTCTAATACTTCTTCTGCATTTGTTGCATTAGGAATATCAACATTTACACGGTCAGAACCTTCTCTATAAACTTGTCCTTCCGTATAACCCATTCCATCTATTCTTTTTCTAATCTTAAAAACTGTGTCATCTAGCTCTTTGTCAGTTGGTTTCTCTTTGACAGTAGTGTATGTTATACTAACACCACCAGCTAAGTCAAGACCTAATTTTACATTGTTTGCTCCACCGATTTGATCTTTTCCTACTCCTTTAACTGCTACAAATACAGAACATGCGATTATAACAACTAAAAGCAATAGGGTAATAATTTTTTTCCCCTTCATTGCAACAATATCCTCCTTTGTACATTATCATATTTAATTTCTAATTTTTGTATATTGAATCTACGATATATTCTATAGATATCAATATATATTAATTATTTTGTAAGTCATACTTCAATAAATATCAGACCTTCTATCCATATATATTATAACTTACATACTACGTTAAATTATAAATATTATCTTAAAATTAGTCAAGATAATTTATATAATGTATTATTCCACCATTTCATTTGCTTTCATATAAATAGCACATTCAACTCGTTTTTTCTCTAGCTCACATCCTATTTCATATGTATCATATATATTACCGTGGAATTGATATGCATTAGCTGTACATCCACCACTGCAATAGAATTTTGCCCAACAATTTTGACATTTATCTTTTGAATATACACAACAGTCTTTGAATTCTTTACGTCTTTCTAGATTAGTTATTCCTTCATCAACTGTTCCAAGCTTGAATTCATCTATTCCAACAAACTGATGACATGGGTACAAATCCCCCCATGGTGTAACAGCTAGGTATTCAGTTCCTGAACCGCAACCTGAAAGTCTTTTTATGACACATGGTCCTTGTGATAAATCAATCATGAAGTGGAAGAAATTGAAATCTCTACCTTCTTCTCTTCTCTTAATCATTTCTTTTGCTAATATATCGTATTGCTCACATAGATACGGTATATCTTGTTTCCTAAGAGCATATGGCATATCAGCTGGCGCCACAACAGGTTCTATAGATATTTGTTTGAAGCCTTGGTCAGCTAGATGTAACACATCTTGTGAAAAATCAAGATTAAAATGAGTGAAAGTTCCTCTTACATAATAATTCTCTTGATTTCTACTTTCAGCCATTCTCTCAAACTTAGGCATAATAATATCATAACTACCCTTGCCATTTTGGGATGATCTCATTCTATCATTTACTTCTTTTCTTCCATCTATACTAAGTACTACATTATACATGTTTTCATTAACAAATTCCATGATATCATCATCAAGTAATATTCCATTAGTTGTTATAGTAAATCTAAAGTTCTTATTATATTCTTCTTCTTTAGATTTAGCATATTTTACAATATCTTTTACTACTTCAAAATTCATCAATGGTTCTCCACCGAAGAAATCTACTTCAAGGTTTCTTCTATTACCTGAATTCTCTAATAGAAAATCAATAGATTTTTTACCTATTTCACTAGTCATAAGTGAACGGTCTCCATGATATTCACCTTCACCTGCAAAACAATACTTGCAACACAAGTTACAATCATGTGCTATATGTAAACATAAAGCTTTTACAACAGGTTCTCTTTTTTTAAAGCTGATAATTGCTTCTTTGTATGTATCATCAGTAAAAAGTAATTCTTTATCAATAAGTTCTTTTACTTCATTAATCGATTCAATTATTACTTCCTTATCATATTTCGAAGAAAGCTCGTTTACTAAGTCCTCACTAGATAACTTTTCATAACTTTCTATTACATCATAAACAATATCATCAACTACATGAATTGCACCGCTATAAACATCTACAACAATGTTCATATCACCCATTTTATATTGATGTACCACTGTTATTCTTCCTTTCTTATGCTTAACTATATGTAATACAGCTAAATTATTAAAATACTTCAGATAATAAAGTATCCATCAAACCTAATATAAGCAGCGACTAATGTCACTGCTTAATAAACTTATAAATTATTTGTTTTCACAAGTTTGATTCCCAACTGTACATGATGTTTTACATGCTGATTGGCATGATGTTTGGCATTCGCCGCATCCACCATTTTTTAAACTCTTTTTAAGAGTAGCTGAGTTTAATGTTTTAATATGCTTCATTGCTTTTTCCTCCTTTAAGCACATGTTACTTTAACTTAAAACATTATATCACAAGATTGTCACTTTTAAAAGTAGATTTTAAAGTAACTTGTAACTTATCCTAGCATTCCTCCTAATGTACTGCCACCAACACACATGAAGAATAAACTTATTGCACCTCCAGAAATTCCACTATTCTTATTAATTATTATAGATGCTATGACAAATATGACAAAATAAATAACTCCGGCTATAGCGCCATACATCCATTTATTTTTACCTATGCTTCTTCCTATTAATAAGCCCATAATAATAGTTGCCAATATTATAATAATGACTCTTCCAATATTAATCTGACTATTACTCAAATCATACTTATATACGATGAATGAAAGAAGCAGTACACATAAAATAGTAATTATGTATCCAATCATAATAGCTTTAAGCACGTTCACTATTATTTTTTGCGTGTTAATGTCTGGTTTCTTTGAAATTCGAGATGTTCTGCCCATAATCCTCCCCCTTATTGTTCCATATAATATTATACTGTGCTATAATTTAAAATATGCCATGCTTTTATTTAAATTGTGGTTTGTAAATAATAGTATTATTTATTGCACATATATATATTATGTAGAAAGGACTGATTTTATTTGAAAAAACATATAGATTTACATGTTCATACGACTGCTTCTGATGGAACTTATGAGCCATGTGAATTAGTTGAATATGCTTCAAAAAAAAATATAGCTGCTATTGCTATAACTGACCATGACTGTATCTCTGGAATTAAAGAAGCTAAGAAATGCGGTAAAATATATAATGTAGAGATAGTTAGCGGTATTGAATTTTCAACAAGATATAATGATACTGAAATACACCTTTTGGGTTTATATATTGATGAAAACGATAAAACATTTGTAAATGGATTAAATGAAATAGTAGATGCTAGAGAATTACGGAATATCAAGATGATAGAAAAACTTAATAATCATGGAATAAACATTTCCCTAGAAGATGTTTTGGCTACATCTAGCTCTGATGTCTATACAAGAGCTCATTTTGCTAAAGCAATGCTTAATAAAGGCTATGTTTCATCTATGAGAGAAGCCTTTATTAAATATATCGGCAATGATAGTCCTTGCTATGTACCGAGAGAAAAAGTGACTCCAGAAATGGCAATAAAACTTGTCTTATCATGTGGTGGTGTACCCATTCTAGCACATCCAACTCTATACAATATGGATTTAAGACAACTAGATAATCTTATTAGTGAATTATCAAAAATAGGTTTGTTAGGAATTGAAGGACTTTATTCTCTATACAATAAATCTGAAGAAAAATATTTGAAAGACTTCGCAGATAAATATGATCTTGTAATCTCTGGCGGTTCTGATTTTCACGGAAGCAATAAACCCAATATTGATCTTGGTGTAGGAAGAGGCAATCTAGAAATTCCTTATTCTATACTTAAGGCTATCAAAGCCAAGAGAACAAAAAGACTGTAGACTTTTTATAAGGAAAAATATAAAGGGCTGTAATCATATACAGCCCTTCTGTAAAACCCATTAATTCTATTCTTCGTCTTTCTTTTCTTCTTTGTCTTCTTTTTTATCTTCGATTAAGTCATCTCTATTTATTGTTAAATCTGGTTCTTTAACTGCTGCAACAGCATTTCTTTCAATAGGAACTCTTACGCTTTTGTTAGTACCAAGTTCAATTATAAGAACATTATTTACAGAGTCAACAACTTTACCATAGAAACCACCATTAGTCATAACAGAATCACCAATATTAATACTTGACTGCATTTGGTCTATTTCTCTTTGTCTCTTTTTTTGAGGTCTGATAAGCATTAGGTACATAAAACCAAATAAAATTACCATAGGTATTAACATAGCACCTATACTGCCAGCAGTAGATGGTTGTGCACCAGCTCCAGCTTCTAATACAAATAAACTTGACATAAATTATTATCCTCCTTGTTTTCACACAGAAATTTATCTATTCGGTAGCTTGTAAGAATCATTATTCTTATATAATAAGATACACTGTTAATAACTTCCTGTCAACTGTTTTATCCATATATTTGAACTTAATCATCTATACACCCATTTCAATTAGTTCAATATATTTTCCTTATATTTGTTAGAAATTTTATATAATTTTTTATAACATATTTTCTATTTTATTATTTTTATATTCTTGGTATTCATTTTTATCTATAGCGTCTCTTATTTCTTCCATAAGTGTATTATAAAAATACAAATTATGAAGTACACATAATCGCATACCCAACATTTCTTTAGCTTTTAGAAGATGTCTTATATATGCTCTGCTATAATGCTTACATGCTGGACACTGGCAGCCTTCTTCAATTGGTCTGTCATCTAGTTGAAATTTCGCATTCCATAAATTGAGTTTACCGAAATTAGTATATACATGACCATGTCTTCCGTTTCTGGCTGGATACACACAGTCAAAGAAATCTACTCCTCTTTCAACTGATTCCAAGATATTGATTGGTGTCCCTACCCCCATAAGGTATGTTGGTTTATTTTGAGGAAGATGTGGAACTACTTCTTCTAAAATTCTATACATTTCTTCATGAGACTCTCCTACTGCTAGTCCTCCAACAGCATATCCATCTAAATCTAATTCGGAAATAACCTTAGCATGTTCTATCCTTATATCTTCATAAGTTCCACCTTGATTAATTCCAAAAAGCATTTGTTTTTTATTGATAGTATCTTCAAGGGAATTAAGTCTATACATCTCAGTCTTACATCTTTTCAGCCATCTAGTTGTTCTATCAACAGAATTCTGCATATATTCTCTTGTAGCTGGATAAGGGGCACATTCATCAAATGCCATGGCTATTGTTGAAGCAATGTTTGATTGAATTTGCATACTCTCTTCTGGTCCCATAAATATTTTACGTCCATCTACATGAGAAGAAAAATATACTCCTTCTTCTTTAATTTTTCTAAGACCAGATAGTGAAAAAACTTGAAATCCACCTGAATCCGTAAGTATAGGTCTATCCCATACCATGAATTTGTGAAGTCCTCCTAATTTCTTAATCACATCATCTCCAGGTCTGACATGAAGATGATAAGTATTTGATAATTCAACTTGACACTTAATCTCTTTTAAATCCATACTTGAGACTGCACCTTTAATAGCCCCTGCAGTACCAACATTCATAAAAACCGGTGTCTGAATCACACCATGAACCGTGTGCACTTCAGCTCTTTTTGCTCTTCCATCTACATTCAATAATTTATACACTTTAATCACCATTCGTCAATTTTTTGTTTTTTACACGTCTACCAAGTATACAACTAATTTATTAACATTTCAAGGACATATTATACAATCTAACTTAATCTTAATCTAGACAAATTGTCATAAACAATCTGTTTAAAATATGTATAATCCTCACTTGTCTATATATTGTGATAAGTCTACTTTTCCTGCTTTTATTATATCAACTACTTGATCTGCCGGCATTGGTTTACCTGTTAAGAATCCTTGTATGTTATCACATAATGACTGATAAAGGAAGTTTAGTTGTTTATCATTTTCCACACCTTCAGCTATAGTTTCAAGACCAATTTTCCTTACTAAATCAATAACCGATCTAGTAATTTCTCTTTCTACTCCTGTATATGTAGTATTCTTAATAAACGACTTATCAATTTTAAGAGTATCTATTGGTAATGATTTCAGATAACTTAATGAAGAATACCCTGTTCCAAAATCATCTAATGATATTCTAACTCCCAATTCAATCAATTTATTCAATAACATTTTTGCCGAGTCCAGAGCATCAATAAATAAATTCTCAGTTATCTCTAATTCCAAGCAGCCTGATTTGATACCTGTTTCTCTTAAGATATTAGATACGATATAATAAAAGTTATGTGTCTTCAACTGAATAGGAGAAATATTAACAGATATAATACCACTAAATGAATACTCATAGTTCCATTTCTTATATTGATTACATGCTTCCTTCAATACCCATTCTCCTATTTCATTAATTATTCCTATTTCTTCGGCTATTGGAATAAATGTCATAGGACTTACTAATCCCAGTTTTGGATTAATCCATCTAAGCAATGCTTCAAAACCTCTTATGCCACCTGTTTTCATATCATATTGAGGTTGATAAAAAAGTTTGAACTCATTATTTTCTAATGCTTTCTTCAATTGTTTTTCAATATTGATTCTCTTCAAAAATTCTTCTTTCATATCTTGTGTAAAAAAAGATATACTGTTTTTACACATGTTTTTAACTTTGTACATTGCAGTATCAGCATTCTTGATCAGATCTTTTGAATCAATTCCATCATAAGGAGACACAGCAATTCCTAAGCTAATACTCAATTGATGTATGTTATTTTCAGCAATGAATGGTTCATTAAAACAATCTTTTACCAAATTGGCTCTTTCAATTATCTCTTCATTATTATCAACATCATTCAAGATAACAGCAAATTCGTCACCACCAAGACGGGCAATAAAATCATTTTCCCCAATGGAGCTTGATAATCTTAATCCTACTTGTTTAAGGATAATATCACCTATTGAGAAACCAACACTATCATTAACACTCTTGAAGTTATCAATATCCATTACTATCAATGCAATTTTGCTGTTTTTCTCTAAATATTTACTAACTTGTTCTAATAGATATGCTCTATTCGGCAGACCTGTAAGAGTATCATAGTATGCTAAATACTTTATCTTATCATCTCTAATTTTCTTGTTGGTTATATCAATATGTGCACCAGCCATCAAATAAGGTTTTCCATCAGCATCATTCAAGGTCTTTCCTCTAGAAAATATCCATCTATATTCACCACGTATAGTACGTACCCTATAAGTACTTTCATAACTTGAAGTTATTCCTGCAATACAATCCTTCAAGCTTTTTTTGGCTTTTTCAACATCATCTGGATGAAGAATCTTGTGCCAATTTTTAATGTCAGAAAATAAGTCCAAATTGATACCTAGATCATTATACCAGTCATATGATATACTCCGTTTTCCATCTCTCATATTCCAGTACCAAATACCATCGTTAGATGCCTGTGTGATTAATCTATATATTTGTTCTTTTTCTTTTATTATACTATTGCTCTCTTGCAATAAACTATTTTGTTCACTTAAATTTTCTTCTGACGCCAATAGTTCTTCATATAATCCACTGATATGCTCGTTCTGCTGTCTTAATTCTTCTTCTGATGCAGCAATCTCTTCATATACTTGAGCTAATTTTTCATTTTGTTGTCTTAGTTCCTCTTCTGATACAGTCATCTCCTCAAATAACTTGACCAACTGTTCATTCTTTTTTTTCAGTAATAATTCTTTTGTCTTCATCTCAGTAATATCAGTAAATATTTCTGCAAAATACCCTTTTCTATCACTAAACACATTTACCTGATACCATTTCTCAAATGGTTTAAAATATTGTATAGTAGAACCATGGCTACCCTCAATTGCTATCTTACCAAAAAAACTAATCCAATCAAATGATTCATCTACCATACTTGGAATAATTTCAGTTATTCTTTTTCCAATAATATCTTCTCTTTTAAAACCCACTAAATTACAATAATCATTATTAATATCTATAAATTCATAATCAACAGGATTCCCATCATAATCTGTAATTACTTTATGATATGCATATCCACTAAATATATTGTTAATAAAGGCGTAATAAAAATTTTCAGATATCTCCATTTGAACACCCCATCTTAGTAAAATTATTGTTTATAATATGATTTAAAAATTGAACATAACCATATAATTAATATCTTTTCTTAATTGTCAAATTTACCCTTTACAGTTATTCTAATATATTATATCACATTTATAAATATTTTTTTATATTCATGTCAAAAAATGTAACTTTTTTTACACTATTTACTAGTTTTAATATAAAAAATTATTATTATCTTGTCTAATTGTTAAGAATTGTATATAATATATGGCAAGCTATAAAGTATAGAAGGTGATTATATGTCAACAGGTTCCAACTTTGGAAAACTATTTACAATATCTACATGGGGCGAATCCCATGGTGAAGGAGTTGGAGTAGTTATCGACGGTTGTCCAGCTGGTGTTGAATTAACAGAAGAAGATATTCAAATTGAATTAAATAAAAGAAAACCTGGTAAATCTATTTTTTCTACACCTAGAAAAGAGTCTGACAAGGCTAAGATATTATCTGGTGTGTTTGAAGGAAAAACCACAGGTACTCCTATATCTATAATTGTTTATAATAATAATCAAAAGTCAAAGGATTATTCAGAAATATCCAGATTTTATCGTCCTGGACATGCTGATATGACTTACGATATGAAATATGGATTTAGAGACTATAGAGGTGGAGGTCGTTCTTCAGGTAGAGAAACCATAGGACGTGTAGCTGGTGGCGCAATTGCTAAAAAAATATTATCTACTCTTAATATAAAATTAACAACATATACAAAATCTATTGGGAATATACCCACTAGCAAAGATTTCGATGAAAATGAAATTTGGAAAAATGACCTATGTATACCTGATAAATCTTGTGTAGAGAAAACTGAAAACTACCTTCTTGATTTAATTAAAGATGGTAATTCTTGTGGAGGAATTATAGAATGTAGAGTAGATAACCTTCCATCTGGTCTTGGTGAACCTGTTTTTGATAGGCTAGATGCCGAACTGTCAAAAGCTGTCATGTCAATAGGTAGTATCAAAGGTTTCGAAATAGGTAATGGATTCTCAGCCTCTGAGTTAACAGGTATTGAGAACAACGATTTCTATAGATATGAAAATAATGTAATTGAAAAAGAGTCCAACAATGCTGGTGGTATATTAGGAGGCATAAGTGATGGTTCTCGTATTGTATTAAGAGCGGCAGTAAAACCTACTCCTTCAATTAAAACCACACAGAAGACAGTTACCAAATCTGGAGAAAACATTGATATTAACATAAAAGGCAGGCATGATCCTATTATAGTTCCAAGAGCTGTAATTGTTGTAGAATCAATGGTAGCTATTACTTTGGTTGACATGTTATTCAGAAACGTAAACAGCAGAATTGATAACATTAAGAAAATATATTCTGAGCCACAATAATATTAACAATATGGTTGTCGCATAATACAATTTTAACATCAATACAAGGAAGATAGCTATACCTAGTCTATCTTCCAAAACTTGTAGCCATCCCTAAAAATGTATTAGCCGACAGCCCCACTATTATTTTTTATCCAATTCAGTATGACACTCTTTACAGTATCCATATAATTCTAAGTTATGTTCAATCAAATCAAATTCTTTATCCTCAATAATTTTTTTGAATTCTTTACTAAGACAACATTCTATTGCTTCTGCTTTACCACATCTTTTACAAATGAGAAAATGGGAATGATGTTCCATTAAATTAAGAGTATACTTAATGCTACCATCTTTGGGTCTAATTTTTTCCAGTAGCCCCAAATCCTCTAATACATCAATATTTCTATAGATAGTTGATAGATTAATGCCTGGATTCTTATCCTTAGTTAACAATAACCATTCTTCCATAGATATTGGTTTATCACTATGATAAAGAGCTTCTATTATAATCTTTCTCTGATTGGTCAATTTATAACCACTATTTTTTAATAGCTCAATAACTTTATTAAAATCCATATAAACACCTTTATTCTAAGAAGATTACTTGTCGTTAATTTATTATAACATATACAAATACTTTTTAAACTAATAAAATTAATTTTTTAATAAAAATGTACTTGTCAATACTATAATTAAATAGTATAATTTAAATGCAAATTGTTTGCATTTAGGATTATATAGGAGGATTCATATGAAAAGAAGTTTATTATTACTAGCATCCATCATATTAATATTATCTGGATGTTCTGTTAAATCTGTAAATAAAAATAAAATTAATATAGCAGTATCCATTGGACCAGAAGAAGCATTTGTTAATGCTGTACTTGGTGATAAAGGCACTGTCACTACCGTTATACCCCCAGGTTTTAGTCCTGCAAACTATCAACCTTCACCAAAAGAATTAGAACATATTAGTGATGCTGACTTATATTTTACCATTGGAGTAGCTGCTGAAAAAAATATATTACCCAAAGTAGTAAGTACTAATACAGAAGTCATCTCTCTTAAGGATGCTTCTGAAAAAGAATACCCTATTCTTTATTTGGATAGTCATTCACATGAACATGATGAAACTACTGAACATGAGGAAGAAGAAACTAGTAAAGTAATAGACCCACATATATGGATGTCACCAAAAAGAGTAATGGTCATGATTGATACAATAAGGGATTCTCTTTCTGATATTGACCCTGAGAATAAAGATTACTATGTTGACAATGCAGAAAAATATATTGCCGAACTAGAAAAATTGGATATTTATATAGAAGAAACATTGAAAAACTCTAATATAGATAATTTCATCATATATCATCCTTCACTTGGCTATTTAGCTAACGACTACGGTTTGAATATGATGGTCATTGAAGAAGATGGTAAAACTGCAACTATTGAAACTATGACTAACGTGATTAATTTTGCAAAAGAACATGATATAAAAGTAGTATTCTATCAACAAGAATTTGATAGCAAACAAGCAACTGTCATTGCAGATGAAATCAATGGGAAAGTAATTTCTCTGGATATTTTATCAAAAGAATATATTGATAACTACAAAAAAATTGTTGATACTTTTGTATCTTCATATTAAAAAGGTGACTAATATGGCATTATTAGAAATAAAAAATTTATCAGTTTACTATAATAATTATCTAGCACTGGATAATATCAATTTAAAAGTTAATAAAAACGATTATATTGGAATAATCGGACCTAATGGAAGTGGTAAAACTACTCTTCTAAAATCCATAATAGGTGATATCACTCCTGATAAAGGTAAAATAGCGATAGAGCCAAATGTAATTATAGGTTACGTTCCTCAATTCTCAACATTCAACAGGGATTTTCCTATAACAGTATTTGATGTGATATTGAGTGGTACTCTTCCTTCAGATTATAAGTTGTTTTACCGTTATAAACAAAATGATAGAAATAAAGTTGAATTTGCAATAGATAAGTTAAAAATCAATTATCTGGCGAATAAGAGAATCAATCAACTATCTGGTGGTCAATTGCAAAAAGTATTACTAGCAAGAGCATTAGTAACCAATCCAGATATTTTATTACTTGATGAACCAACAGCTAGTCTAGATACAGACGCAAAAGAGGAAATCTACAATATCTTGACTACATTGAATAAAGAAATGACCATAATAATGGTTAGTCACGATATTGGTATGATAAAACATAATGTAAAAAAATTTGCATGTCTTAATAAAACAATGCATGTTCATGACAACGACGAAACAATAGATCCCTGGCATTTTCAAAATTTATTTTATACGAAAGGAAAGTAGTTATGTTAGAAGCAATATGTAAATATGGTTTCATGCAAAATGCTATCATAAGTATTATCTTAGCTAGTATTGTATGTGGAATAATCGGAACAATTGTTGTGGAAAAAAAATTAGTGATGATGAGTGGCGGGATTGCTCATGCGTCTTTTGGAGGTATTGGTCTTGGTTTTCTATTAGGGTTTGAACCTATAATAGGAGGACTTTTGTTTGCAATAATATCAGCAATTGCTATTGTCAGTATAAAAAGAAGGACTAATACTGCTTCCGATACAATTATAGGTATGCTTTGGTCATTAGGTATGGCACTTGGGATACTATTCATATCTCTTACACCTGGTTACCCACCAGATATGACTACTTATTTATTTGGAGATATATTAACCGTTTCGGTAAAGGATATTTATCTTATGGTTATTTTGACTCTTTTTATTCTTATAAGTTCATTTGCATTATTTAATTATATAAAAAGTTATTTATTTGATGAAGTCTTTCTAAGTAGCAAAGGGGTTAATACTACTTTTTTAGAATACTTTCTATTTATTCTCATAGCTTTAAGTATAGTTATTTTAATAAAAGTAGTTGGTATCATATTAGTAATAACTCTATTAACAGTTCCACCAGCAATATCTAAATTGATTACATATAATTTTAACATTATAATAATATTATCTTCAATAGTGGGGATTATTTTATGCTTCTTGGGTCTGGTCTTCTCTTATTATTTCAACATACCTTCTGGTGCAACTATTATAATATTATCAAGTATAGCTTATTTTATTACTGCACTAATCAATCCAAAGAAATAGCATTCATTTCAGGTTAGTTTTTTTGATTTAATGATAAATTATTCTTGACAAATGATATATATATGTTTATTGTGTATATATGTAATATGCACGGTATTAACGGATAGGAGGTTAAATTTTGAATATAATCATATCAAACTCTAGTTCGGATCCAATCTATCTACAGATTACTAATCAATTAAAAAAATATATTATTACTGGTGATTTAAAAGAAACAGAGCCTCTTCCATCTATACGAAAACTAGCAAAAGAACTTCAGATTAGTGTTATAACAACCAAACGTGCTTATGAAGAATTAGAAAAAGAAGGCTTTGTTGAATCAGTTAGAGGAAAAGGATTCTATGTTGCACTTAAAAATAAAGATCTGATACGAGAAAAAAAGATGCAAATGATTGAGAATAAACTAAGTAAAATAATAGATGAAAGCAAAATGCTTGGGTTAAGTATTGATGAATTGATTGAAATAATCAAGTTACTATACGAGTAATGTAAAAACTTGGTTTATATGATATAATCTGCTTATACTACTCTAATATACTTGGAGGCATTTAATATGGAAAATATAATCGAAATTAAAAATGTAACTAAGAGTTATCCTGATTTCAAACTTGATAACATTAACATAGATATTAAGAAAGGTTTCATTACAGGTTTTATTGGACCTAATGGAGCCGGAAAAAGTACCACCATAAAATTAATTATGAATTTAATTCAAAAAGAATCTGGTGAGATAAATATATTTGGTATGAATAACACAAAACATGACAAAGAAATCAAATCAAAAATAGGATTTGTCTATGATGATTGTTGTTTCTTCGATAATCTTACTATAAAAAGTAATGAGAAGATTATATCTTCTTTCTACAAAGAATGGAACCATGATTTATTTAACTCATACTTGAAAAGATTTGAATTAAATCCTAATAAGAGAATACGTAAACTATCAAAAGGTATGAAAACTAAATTTGCCATTGCTATTGCTTTATCTCACAATGCTGATTTGTTAATAATGGATGAACCTACTGGAGGTCTTGACCCTATTTTTAGAAGAGAATTATTGGATATTCTTTATGAACTTATTCAAGACGAAAACAAAAGCATATTCTTTTCTACTCACATAACATCCGATTTAGATAAGATAGCTGATTACATCACTTTTATTAATAAAGGCAAAATAGTTTTCTCAAAATCAACAGATATTATTAATGACAGCTATAAAATCGTTAAAGGTAATAGGGAATTATTATCAATGATTAATAAAGATCATTTAATAGGAATTAACAAGAATAGATATGGTTTTGAGGCCTTGACAACTCATTCTAGAGAGTTAATAGAATCATATCAAGACTCAATTATTATTGATAATGCTAACCTTGAAGATATTATGGTGTTCCATATAAAGAAGTAAAAGGGATGATTTTGCTATGTTTCATTTGATAAAAAGTAACTTTAAATACACTTTTCAAAATAAATTTTATTTAATTATACAAATATTAATGTTAATATATGTTGCAGTAATTTCTATAATCTATACACATAAATATATTTCAAATACTGATTTTATAGATCTGCCAACTATACCAATCACATTATTTTTATTTATAACTACTTTTTTCTTGACAGGAACACCCTTTATAGCTCCCAAACAATATAACTCTAGCAGCTATAGTATATTTACACTCAGCTTTCCTATTAGCAGAAAAGAATATGTTACAAGTCATTACCTAAAACTAATAATATATATGCTTATAGTTTTAACCAACATATTTTTATTTTGCTTAATAACTATCCTAATCAGTGGGGCTCCTATGGTTTGGAATTATTTTCTACTATTGTTTTTTATTATATTATATACAATCGGAGTTACAGGTTCATTATATCTAATGATATTTTTTGCAACAAAATTATTCAAACCTTTAATATATATAGTATATTTCATTAGTTTTTATTTATCATCAATTATAAATGTTAATCATATTTTTTGTAGTCATTATATAAACATATACATATACACAGGAATATTACTAATTCCATTGTTCTATTTAATATCATTGATTGTGGTTAATAAAAGAGATTTTAATGATTAGCGGAAAGGGACATTAGAAATGAAGAAATTAATATTATCTAATCTTAAAAATACAGGGATTATATATATCCTATTATTCGTAACACTCTTTAATATTATAGCTTTAGTGGTTAGGGACTCATCATATGTTTATATCATATCCTTAATGATAACTCTTTCTTACTTCTATACATACATGAGTGTTTTTTTTCCACAAACGGATTATCTTGATAATACTTTTTTGTTGCAACGTTCCTTACCACTAGAAATAAGTGAAATCATTCATAGTTGGTATTACACTGTATATATTACTAATGGCGTAGTAATACTTATTAACCTTGTATTTCTTATAATCATAATGGATAGTACCAGTCCCAGCAATCTGCTAGTTATATTGCTGACTTATTTCATGATGTTACTATGTTTTAATATTGTTGCTCCTTATATCATTAAAACAACATCTATTGCTGGGAAAATAGTATGTTCAGTAATAACATTGGCATTTCTATTAGGAACTTATTTCTTTACATATTATTTATTTAATATGATAGACTTAATGTGGATAGTAATTATTGATGCTATATCTTTAATTATTATTATTATCACTTTTAAAATATCCACAAAACATGCTTGCAATAAATTACTGATAAAATTTGATAATTGATTTATAACTATTATAGAGATAACTACTTAAAAGTCTAATAAAATTTTATATAAGGGGTAATGCTAATGAATCTTTTTAAGAATAAACATAACAAGATTTATTCTGGTATCAAAATCACACTTATTATTGCATTTTATTTTACCTTTCAGAAAGCAGCTTCTTCACTCTTCAATCCACTAGATTTCACTAATTATTATACAGTATATATTCTTATCAAATCTCTATCCGTTGTTGCATTAATAATTGCATTTATATTAGTCTATAAACTGGAAAAAAGATCCCCAAGGAAATTTGGAGTAATTATTTCCAAACAATCCTTAAAGCACCTATTGATAGGTTTAGTACTTGGTGCATTATCAATTACAATTATAGCATTATTATTATTTGCAACTGATAATGCTACACTTACATACAGTTTTGATGAACCAATTTTTTCTTTTAATCTTATTTATGTATTGATAATATTTATCCTAGTCGGAATTGATGAAGAATTATTGGTTAGAGGCTACATAGTACATACCCTTCACAGATATAACAACAAATATGTAGTTTACATTATTCCTGCGGTGATATTTTCAGCACTACATTTACTTAATCCTAATGTTAGTGTGGTTGGACTTATCAATATTGTGCTCATAGGAATTTTGTTTACTTATATGACCTTGAAAACACAAAATATTTTAATGGCTATTGGTTATCACATTACATGGAATTTTTTTCAAGGTGGTTTTTTTGGTTTTAATGTTAGTGGTTCCACATTGTGGGATTCCGTATATCCCGTTAGGATAATTCATGATAATCTGTTGACAGGTGGAGAGTTTGGCTTAGAAGGGGGAATTTTAACTACTTTATTATTTGTAATCATGACTATGGTTGTATACCTAATACCTGTTGGAGACAATCAATATTAATCAATTTACTTGGGGCTGTCAGATAATACATCCAACAGCCCCTTTATTACTAATCCAAATATTTTGTACCATTAAGGTCATTTTTTATTATATCACTTGCATCCAAATATTCCTCTTCTATATCTCTATTGGATTCAATAAATTTTTCAGGTAGCATTGTACCTATTTCATAATTAAATGAATTTCCAAGAATATTCCTTGTTATAATTTTGGTATGATAATGTCTGAAATCTCTTCTTTTAATTTTACCCATCTTATCCCTCCTTATAATTATTTTCTCTTATATAGTCATCTATTATTCCTAAATTAAGTTGTAATAATTACCTTAAAAAATTAATTAATTATTTTAAAATTATACCGATATATAGTATAGGTAATTTTTAATTAAATTATAATTTTTATAGTAAGAATCAAACTAATAAGGGGGAAATTTAATTGAGAATCAACTATAACGACTTACGAACAAATAATATCATTGCTGACCCACTTAAAAACATACATTTAATAAATAAGAAATATGCAGCTGAGAAAATTGATGAAAATAACATTAGTGCAACTATTGATATATCTGAAGATGCTGTAAATAAATATTTTGATGAAGGTGTGTTTGATACCATTTCTGATAATATGGAAACTAATAATTCCAATGAAATTTATACTACTAATGATATTATCAAAGAATATGGCAAGAAATACGCTGAAGTATACAACAAAATCATGGAAAATGCTCCAGAGAATAAACGCACAGCATATTTAGATAAATTAGACTCAGCTTTTCAAAAAGCTGTAGGTGATGAATGTAATAAAATGATTCATAAAATTGAAAAATGTTTTTTGGACAGTGATATGGAATGCTCATTAGATAAAGAATCTTTTAGAGAGCTTTTCTCTAAGATTGCAAATGCCACAAAAGATTATTTTGTAGATGGCTCAAAACAACAATTGGACAATTATATAAGTAATAAGATAGGTAATATTGAATCTGGGGATTTTAAGACTTATAGCACTTTTACAAAAGTAACTGATATGTTTGATTATACAAATAAAATCAGTGATAAAATGAAAAAGCTAAGAGACATGCTTATAGAGAATTCACCTGATGATATTATATCATCTTCTGATTTAATGAATACGATTTTATCATATACTAAAAAGATCAATAAGGATATTGATAAATTAAATGAGCTAAAAGATTCTATTAATACAGATGAAATGAGTGATAAATTCGGTAAAGATTTCATGAAATTAATGGATAAGAAAACCTCTGACTTGAATGATATTAATAGCAAAATGCAAAAATACGCTGAACTACTTGAAAAATATAAAAAAATCCAAAAACAAATTGATAAAGCTAATGCTAAAAGAGAAGCTCTAAATCAAAAACTAGATAAAGCCAACGAAACCAAAAATCAAGATTTAGTCAGTATGTATCTAAAAAGAGTCGAATCTTATGATGTCAAGATAGCTAAACTAGAAGCTGAATCAGCACAAATCGAATCTGAAATGGCTACTTTGTTAAAAGATATCAAAGAATCTGAGATTTAATTATTAATTCTTCTAAGGTAATCAGCCCGTAAGATAGAAGCCTGTTTAAAAGGTCTGCGCTTACGCCATCCATGTCTTCGCTTAGCGCTAAACAGAGTAGTCTATCTTACTGGGCTACCTTGGCCCTTTTATTTAAAATCAGTTATGATCAGTCTAAAATTTTTTCGAATTGCACTTCACCAATATAATCCTTGCCCATATCAAAGAAAATACCTTCATCATTAGTATTATGTTGTATATTAAAGGTCAATTTGGTACCTTCCTCATTAAGATTTATTCTAATAGTATTATCTACATATTTTGTCTCACTATCAACTTCATCCCACCATGAATATTGAATGGCACCTATAAGGACTTCTTTTTTATCCACGTTTATATCTAGGACTTTATAATTTATAGCTTCCATAAATCCTGTGGCATATTCGTAAAAATCTATGCAATAGTTGTCAATTATAAGATTATAAATATACTCATCATATATTTTATCCTTCATAGTTCCCCATTTTCCAATTACCTTATTGAAAAACTCTACCTGCTCTTCATCATAAGTATATAAATTATTCTTATTACTAACTAAAGTAAGTACTGATTCCAAAGAATCTTTTACCACTTTTTCATTATGAAATTGATACATGTTATTACTAAGATAATCATATTTTTTTATTACTGCTTTTTTCCCTTGTAATTGTAATAAGTAATATAATCCTATAATATTACTCTGTTTCCCCTGTTCACTTACTACTTCCAAAACCACTGTATCATCTGTGATTGAATTAATTCTATAAGTCTCTTCTCCTGATTTCCACGAAAGATTACCCTTAAGATCATAATGTTTAGATAGTATAGAACCATCTTTAATATCGTAAGATTTTATACCACTATAATCATTAAATCTCAAGAATTCATTTTCTCTAACATCATCATAATCCTTAAACCACTCATTTTTAATTTTATTAGAAATAGAATCCAATGCAGCATCATCTATACTAGTATTACTATTTTGTTTACTTAGATAATAATTACTTAAAATCCCTTGCTGGTCTTTCTGATATATATATGTATTATTATAATTACCTTCGGCTGTTTCATATGTAAAAGTGCATTTCATTATGTCACTGTTTTCACCATCTAATGACAAGAATAGTTTTGTATTATCTTTTCTTTTTCTTCCTGTCAGAGTTTCTCTTTTTGTTATTCTAATAAGCATAGAAATGTCATTAACTTCTATAATATCATATTTACAAATAATATAATCATTTACTTCACTAGCATAGATTATCATATGGTCTTTGTAGATACCTATACCATTATCTTGACATGATAATTCCTCTGTAATGAAAAAATCTTCTTGAAAAATCGCTTTAACTTTCCAATCACCTATAAAAATATTCATTTCATCACTAATACTGTCATCATCTTGTTGGTCTTTGTTTAAGTCTATTTCTTCATTATCCTGTTGGCGGTCACAAGTAATATTATCATTATTAACGGATTTGATAACATCTGTAGATACATCTGTTTTATTTGAACATCCTGTGAGTATCACTATCACTAAAATCCATAACCATATTAAATATTTCACCTTAATACCTTCCCCCCTTACAATTACTCCTCAAATCCAATTATAATGGAGTAAAACACTAATTGCAAGAGATAGAAATTTACTCTATTAATTTTTTTGCATTATATTGTGATAAATTAAAAGATTGCCACTGTGTATTTTCCAGTTCATACGTATTTAAATATTCACTATATTCACTATACATTTTCTTATCAATATTTTTCAATCGTGACATTTCACCTGCAGCATCTGTTGATAAATCAACTAAATACTGAAAGTCAATTTTTCCTATTGCAACATATCGATTTATATTCTCTCTTGCAACTATTCCATCAATGTTAATAAAGTTTATGATTAAGTAACTTGCCAATGAAACAATTATTCCTATTCTAATTATAGGTAATTTTTTGTACCATATATTAATCGCAACTAATATCATTATTACAGTTTCAAATGCTATGAATAAATACACTAATAATCTAAGTCTTGTATAACCATATGCCTCTTCATATAAGCCTAATCTGTATATAGATGATATAATCAAGACAAAAGTACATATGACCATTATAGACAGCAAACTATCAACAATAATATCTTTTCTATAATTATGATTTTCATTAGAAATATCTTCATTGATTTTTATCCCTAGATACAATTTATTAATTATAAAAATAAGTACGATATTTATAACACTCAAAAATACCAACTGAAAAAATCCTTCCCTGGCATATTCTGCATAAGTATATCCAACAGGCAAATTATTATTACCACCAAATAAATATACAAACTGAATCATAGTGAATGCTAGATAAACAATATCCAGTATTGCCATGAAAGTTATTGTAATTATTCTATCAAATCCTTTAAAGCTAGTACTAGATTCCTTTTCTTCTGGTATAACAACGCTTTTTCTGTTTTTATTGTCATAAAGATAATATATCTGCCCGAAAATATATGTTGAAACAATGATAGCTAATAAAATCTTTATTACCATATCAGCTTTTAAAACATCTTCTAAACCACTTAAGATATGGGAAAGTTTATCTGCAAAAACTACATCTGCCGAAGTTAAAAGATTTATTATTATAAATAATGCAGGTATGGATATAGTAATTCCCAATAATACTTTTACAAGTACTTGAGAATTTTTATTATTACTTTCCTTTCTTCTGTTACTGAATAACTCAATAAACAATTTGTGCATTTTACTAATAGGAACAAATATTATTCCCAAGGTATTACCTGCTATAAGTTTAATATCTACATCTAAACATAACATAAGATTCACGCATAACAATACAGGAACAGCTATAAAATTAAGTGCTCTAAATAAGAGAAAATCACTTCTTAGATATATTGTTGATAATAGAACAATATATATTATTCCGCCAAAATAAACTTTGCTCCTGAATTCTTTTTTAGTACGCAAAGCAAAATAATGATATGCAACTAATACTATAGTATAAATAGTATATGAAATACCTATTTTTTGTTCATAAAAGAATATTACAAATAACACCCCTAGTATAATACTAAGAATCCCTAATATCTTGACATGATTAATTTTTAGCATTTTTATTTACCTCCAAATTCAAATATCATTTACTATTAAAATAATTGATATTTCACTTTTTTCCCTCATCTAGATATTCTAATAAATCTCCCGGCTGACAATCCAACTCTCTGCAAATAGCCTCTAACGTACTGAATCTTATAGCTTTTGCTTTATTATTTTTTAAAATAGATAAATTAGCATTAGTTATTCCAACTTTTGTAGCAAGTTCTGACAGACCTATTTTCCTCTTAGCCATCATTACATCTAAATTAACTATGATTCCCATTACATCTTTCCTTTCTTAACAATTATTATCATATGGTATAATCACTGTCTTCTTTGTACTTAACCGCTTTTTCAAAAACCTCTGAAAGAATCAAAGCAAATAAGGATGCAACTATAAATATAAAAATAACTACTATGGTCATTAAAGAATTAATTATAAATGTTTTGAATATAAATGTTATTCCGATGATACAAGAAGCCAAACTTATTACTCTAAGATTTTTAACATTATCGTGGATAAATGGATTATCCAATTTACATGTAGAAAATATCTTTCTAAGAGCATTAAGAATTACCGCCGCAAAAATACCAGCTACATATAAAATAGCTAAGATTGAGTAATAATCAAATTGTGGAAATGATTCAGAGCATATAAAACTCATATATCGTCTTATTATCCAAGGTAATCCTATCAGCGTAATAATAGTAAATCCCAACATAACTACCATAAAGAAATTCAAAAAAGTAGACAATGTTTTGCTGTTAATAAATTTCATAATAATATTCCTCCAATTTATATATAATATTCCCAGTCAGAAATAATATTATCACAACTTTATATGTAATTCAATATTTTTTTATTGTTTTTCGATATATTTTTTCTAATAATCGATATTTAAAAAGGAAAAAGGTAATTGGTAAGTTAAAAACTCTATCGAGTAGGAGGAATATCATTAATTGATATTCCGACCTCTCACACCACCGTACGTACCGTTCAGTATACGGCGGTTCTCTAGTTTTCACATATTTTCAAGTAATAGTGAGTCATGGTCATATAACCTAGATTTACTATTTCTTTGTTTGTAAGCACACTATTTAGCATCATTGTTGAACGCCATGTCCCTTTCCTACAATTAGCCATTTCATGTACTTTCCATAAGGGTAAGTTATATTTTCTTATCATTCTATATCTAGTTTTTACTCTCTTCCATTGTTTCCAGTAGATTGCTCGGATTCTTCTCCTTAACCATTCATCTGTTCTTTTGAGGATTCCTTTCATATCTGCTAGTCTATAGTAATTCAACCAACCAATTATATATTGTTTTAATTTTAGGATTCTGTACTCATTTCCCCAACCATTACTTTTCTTTGTCAGTTCTTTGAGTCTTTGTTTCATTTTATTTATGCTTTTCTTGTGTACTCTTAACCTACACTTTCCTTTGTATCTATAAAATGTATATCCTAAAAATTTTACTTTGCTCACATGTGCCACTACTGTTTTATCTGTATTTACTTTCAAGAATAGCTTCTTTTCTATAAATACTATTATCGATTTTAGTACTCTCGTAGCTCCTCGTTTACTTTTACAAAATATCATTAGGTCATCTGCATATCTTACGTATCGATGCCCTCTTTTAGTTAATTCTTTATCCAACTCATTTAGCATTATATTACTTAGTAATGGACTGAGTGGTCCACCTTGTGGTACTCCTTTTTCTGTTTTCTCAAACATTCCATTATTTATTACTCCTGCATTTAGATATTTATGTATAAGCGATATTATCTTATTATCTTTTATTGTTCTTGATAATATTTCAATTAGTTTACTTTGGCATACCATGTCAAAAAATTTCTCTAAGTCCATGTCTACCACGTATGTGTATCCCTCATCTACATTTTTACAGCATTTCTTTAGTGCTCCATGAGCACTTTTATTAGGTCTGAATCCATAGCTGTTTTCTGAAAACTGCTTTTCATAGATTGGTGATAATACCCCTGTTATTGCTTGTTGTATTACTCTATCTACTACTGTTGGTATTCCTAGTTTTCTTACTTTACCCTTTTCTTCTTTTGGTATTTCTACTCTACGGACTGGATTAGGCTTATATTTACCTTCTCTTATTTGCTTGATTAAGGCTGTTTTGTTATCTTTAAGAAACGTTAGAAGTTCATCTACGCTCATCTTATCAATTCCTCCACTACCTTTATTTGATTTCACTTTCTTATATGCCTTATTTAGGTTATTTCGTTCTAAAATCTTCTCTAGCAATTCCGCGTCTTGAAAATCTGTGATAAGATGGTTGTTTTCAGCAATCTTCTCATGAATCAACACTTCTACATACTCTTTCGATTCCGTCGATACCATTTGTAGATAGTCTTTCTTATGAAGTTTTCTGTTTTTAGCTCCATGATTAGTTACTTTCATTTACTCATCTCTCCTAAAGTTCCATCCTTCCTCTAACATTTGCAACTGTTAAAGTACTATGATTTCTGCTGACTTCTTACGGTAAATCTTGTTTCAACCATAACTACGAATGTTATATCGTTTGTCTTATGTCCGTAAGATCTCCCCTGGTAAGAACACAATCTTCCTCTCCATATATCTGCCATATATACAGTTACTATCTCCGAGTAGTTATTGGAATTTGACTTGTTTGGCAGCCTTATCCATAGCAACTGCCTGATATGATTTCTGTTCGTCAGACCAGAGATTTGCTCTCCGACTTCCTTCAGATTTCTTGTCACCAAGGACACCCTTGTCATTGGCTATACGCTTACCACTACTAGTTCGCGTTAGGGACTCTAACCCATTAGATTGTGCCCATGCTGGGCACACCAATAAAAAACAGTGAATCAAGTTACTAATCCACTGTTTTTATTTCAAAATATGCACTTATAGGTTTATATAATTAATATATCAACCTTACAATCCTTGTATTTATTTCATTAATGATATATCTCTTAACAATATGCTTCCACTTTCTTTTTGATCGAATTGGAGTGTTATACTAGATATATCGCTAAAGTTAATATCTTTGAATTCTTTAAAAGGAATCCTTGCTTCTGACAAAGGAGTCTTTAAAGACCAGAAAGTAGTAAATTCATTAGTTACAGATTTTCCTTCTGGAAATTCTAATGCTGCAGTTTTGTCATCCAGAATAACTTTAGCTTCTTTACCATTACTATCCCTAATAACAATAGATAATGCTTGGTTTTCTCTTGCTTTATTCAAATCACTACCTGGATATAAAGCTAAATATAAAGATAAAGCTTCATAGTTACTTATATCTTGCTTATCCTTAGGTATTTCCATTGTAAATTTTGCATTTTTATTAGTATAATTAATTCTAAATACTCCATACTTTTCATATTTAGTCGGATGATCAAAGTTTAATAGTTGGTCATTGTTTGGAATATAACTTTCAATCAAATATTTTACTTCCAAATCCTCAGATTTATTATTGCCACCAAATTCATTCTTATTAACCTTGTCTTCACTGTCGGCTAATAATATCTCTGTTCTATTTCCTGTAATTAAAGAAGTTTTCGCTTGTAAACCATATGCTGTATTAGTTGTAGGCTTACTAGCATCAAATAAATTGGTATCAACTTCTTTGCCTAATGCTTTATTAAGAAAATCTACAGAATAATCTATTAAAAACTGTTTTTGTTGTTCTCTTGTTAAAAATATCTTTCTATCATCATCTGTTAGATTTCTATTATTTTCTCTATCATCCTGTTTAACATTATCGTTAAATAAATTATGACCTGCTCCTTTTAAAAATACTACAGAAGCAAAAGATTTTCTTAACGGATTTCCCTTTAATTCATCAAAAGTTGATTGTCCATCCTGAAAAGATACATCTCCATCATATTGAGGTAATATTATACCTGTTGGAATATCTGGATTATTATTTTCTATTAATATTAAATTTGATGGGGCTACTTTAATAATACCAAAAACATTATTATTGCCTTTATCCTTTTGGTCATTAATTATGGCATCCAAGCTTCCGCCACCTCTTGAATGACCTATCATACCAATCTTGGATAAATCCCCTTTATTCTTCAATTGTATACCGAAATCATTGCTCTCACCTTTTATTGCTGATTCTAGTTTGCCAAAGTGCTCATTAAAAATAGTAATCAATCTCTCATGTGCTATAGGTTCACCAAATTCTAATTGATACTGTGCATTAATATTAAAAGCAATAGCAACAAACCCTTTCTTTGCTAGTGCTTCTAGGAGATATTTAAATCCCAGATCATATCTATCTTTATTATAGTCTTCTATCATATGATTACCATGCATTATAAATACAACAGGATAATTATCTCCTTCTTTTGGTGCGGCAATAGTACCTACCATATCATAAGGCATAATTATACCTGAATTCTGTTTAATCTCACTTTGACCCAAGTTATATTCGGAAATTTCAATTTCTTTATCTTGAATTATATTCTGGGTTTCATTGTCAACCTTATCATTATTACTTTCCTGTTTTATCTGATTAGTATCGTTATTATTTGTATTATTATCTTTATCCTTGTTGCTACAACCAGCTAGTAATAAACTCTGGAATAATATAACAACTACAATTACACTAATAAAACTCTTAACCTTATTCATAAAATTTATTTCTCCTCATTGTTTATCAATATTTCTGTCTCATCTAGTAAATTATTTAATATCTAATAATATTTTCTGCAATTAATTTTTGTATTTTCAAATTATAAAATAGTTAATATTTATGAACTAGTTTTCACTTCACTTATAATTAATAAAATGCAACCTATGAAAACGAACATATCAGCTAAGTTGAAAATCAAATCTGGTTTCCATTTAAATGAAAAGTAGTCTATAACTTTTTTAATCCGTATTCTGTCAAATACATTACTTAATGCTCCACCTGTTAAAAAAGCTAATCCTATCCTTAAAATACTATTACCCTTTATAAAAGCATAACTTATACTAAGACCTAATAATACTAACACGGAAACAATATTAACTACTAACAAAAAACTTTTTTTATTTTTAAGAAAACCTAAAAAAGCACCTTCATTATAATTAAATTTCAAAAATATATTATTATTTAATATTGGTTTACTAGTTGTATGATCCATTTCATTAACTGCTTTCATCTTACAAATCTGATCAATAAAAAAACATAATGGCGTAATAATTAGATATCTCATTATAACCTCCTTTCCACATTTGTTTATTATAGCAAATAAGATGAATATTGAAAAGCATAAAAGAATATATTACTTTAGGCTTATCACTAATTATCTATCATACTTATATGTTTTTAATCAAGAAGAGATATTTAATTGGAAAAAAACAAGTACATATCTATAGAAAAAACAAATATATATTATTACATACAATGAAAGGATTGAAAGAATAATGAAAAGAAGTTCAGTAATAAAAGGAACCATAATATTGACTGTAGCTGCACTAATTACTAGAGTATTAGGATTCGCTAATAGAATATACTTAAGTAATTTAATTGGTGCTGAAGGTATGGGACTCTACCAACTTGTGTTTCCTATATATATGATATGCTATACTATATGTTGTTCAGGTATCTTTACAGCTGTTTCAAAACTTGTAGCTGAAGAAAAAGCCAAAAACAATTATTCTAACCTAAAAAGGATTATTCGTTCCTCTTCAATTATAGCTTTTACTTTAGCCGTTATCTTGATGTTAGTACTTATTTTCAACGCTGAATTAATTAGCAGCAAATTAATCAATGAACCACGAACAGCTCTAGCAATTAAAATCATGGCAATATCAATACCTTTTACAGCTATAATATCATGTATTAAAGGCTATTTCTACGGACTGAAATATCCTACTGTACCTGCAGTTTCTCAGATTATAGAACAGATTACTAGAATTACAATAATATATTTCTTATCATCATTATTCATACCAAAAGGACTTACTTATGCTTGTGCGATGGCTATAATTGGGATGGTAGGTGGAGAAATAGTATCTTTCATAATAGTAGCAGTAGCCTACAAATTTAATTCATTGAAGGAAAGATCAAGTTCACCTCAAAGTTATTTTATAATATTTAAAAAAATATCTGCTATTGCAGTACCAATAACTTCTAATAGATTGATTACTACTATATTGACTAGCATTGAGACTATTCTTATTCCAACACAATTACAATTATTCGGCTTAACTCATTCTAGTGCTTTAGGGACATATGGTATTTTAACTGGTATGGCTTTACCACTAATCCTTTTTCCTAGTGTGTTTACTAACTCCATATCCCTTATGTTATTACCAACGGTATCAGCAGCTTCTGCTAACAAAAATAAATCAATGATCAACTTCACTACCACAAAAACAATGAAATTTACCATTCTTATTGGTATTTTAAGCACATTTTTATTTTTGTCTTTTGGCAAAACATTGGGAGTTATAGTATATAAAGAAGAGTATGTAGGAGTTTTATTAACTATACTAGCTTGGTTATGTCCATTTATTTACCTACAAACTACTCTAGGAAGTATCTTGAATGGACTTAATAAGCAATTGATTGTTTTTAGAAATAATGTAATAGGTCTTAGTATTAGAATTGCTTTTATTTTTATATTGATTCCTATGTACGGATTAAAGGGATATCTTTGGGGATTACTATGTAGTTTTGTTATTGTTTCTACACTTAATATTATACATCTTGTACGAATAACATCTATTAATTTTAAAGTAGGGAACTGGTTGGTCAAACCAATTTTAGTTTGTTTAGCATCTGTTTCGTCAATTGATTTACTGAGTAGATATATTACTTTACCATTTTCATTATTGGTAAATACATTAATTAATATTTGTTTATTTATGATAATATGTATTCCGCTTCTGCTATTGACGGGTAGTATTAATTTAAATGAGGTTAATTTTATTTTAAATAGGAAGAAGAGATAATTGGTAAGATTATTTCTTCAAGTTATAAGACGATTATAGACAACGGTTATATATTTGAACCATAGATAGCGATAGTGATAATAACTCTCGTTACGTTTGTTGTTTTTATCTGTGTATGAGGTATACAACAAGCCGTAAAAGTCGTTATTATCACTATCACTATCTATGGTTTATTTATTTTTTGCCACGTTTAAGACAGTTAAAGAATAAATTTAGCCTATAAGTGATTAATAGCCATTTTAAAGACTTTTGTAGGAACTTTGTAGAGTAATATGTTTACCTGTGATAGATGAATCATGGAAGGCGTGCATTATATCTAGGACATGGTATATTAAATCTCCGTTGGCTCTATGTTCATTATTATGTATAATGCCCTTTGCCATATCTGATATGCCTAATCCTCTGCTATTGTCAGTATATTTTTTATTTATTACAACTTCATGGAATTCTTTATCATAACTTTTTTTAATATTTACTGGACCTGCGAATGTATTTGGGTCGGGGACACTCAGTGTTCCTTCTGTACCGTATATTTCAATAATTGGTAGATTGCTGCCCCATACGTCAAAACTAGTGATAATTGTACCAACAGCACCGTTTTCAAAATCCAATAATCCGGAGATATGAGTGGGTACATCAACTTTTATGATTTCACCTTTTTTAGGTTCACTTGTAATCATTCTTTCAGGAAAAGATATTTTGGTTGAACCTGATACACGTTTGACAGAGCCTAACATTGCAATTAGTGCGGTTAAATAGTATGGTCCCATATCAAACATAGGTCCCCCGCCTATCTTGTAATAAAATTCAGGGTCTGGATGCCAACTCTCATGCCCATGACAAGTCATAAAAGCTGTGGCTCCAATAGGAGTACCAATTTCACCTTTGTTAATAAGTTCTATACATGTTTGGATGCCACCACCTAGAAAAGTATCTGGTGCACCACCTATTTTTAATCCTTTTTCTTTTGCTTTATTTATCAATGCTTTACCGTCTTCTCTTGTTAAAGCTAAAGGTTTTTCCATGTAGGTGTGTTTACCAGCTTCTAGAGCAGCCATGGAAACTTCTTTATGAGCCTTAGGTATGGTTAGATTTACTATTATCTCTATATCTTCATGATTTATTAGTTCTTGGACTGAGTAGGTTTTTATATTATACTTTTTTGCCTTTTCCCTTGCACGTTCTATTATTAAATCTGCACAGCCAACAACTTCTAGATTATCAAAAATTTCTGTACAGTTTTTTAGATATATATCACTTATGTTACCGCAACCTACTATACCGATTTTAACTTTTCTCATAATCTATACCCCACAATCCTTATATTCATTTATACATTTATCCTTACCTTCAGCTACCCACATGAAACCTCTTTTCATCAACTCGATTGCTTCTGGAATATTAAAAATATCTGATTGATGACCTAAGGAATTGTAAAATACTCTGCCTTCCCCCCATCTTTTTGTCCATACGACCGGCATATCAACATATCCATTCAAGAAATGCAAACCATCAGCAATGGGGAAACGAGTAGTAGCTAATACCTCAATAGCAGGATCTACATGAAGATAGTATTGTTCACTCTTAACACTGAAATCCTGAATACCTTCGACTATCTTACTAGAACTATTCTTGATATTGACTTCATATTCTACCAAATCACCACCTGGATGAGATACCCAATTTCCACCTGTCATGAACTGCCAATCAACATTATCTCTAAATGCATCACACATTCCTCCATGACAACCTGCAAGTCCAACTCCATGAGCAACTGCTTCAGATATGGATTTCATTTGCTTATCAGTAATTGATCCCATTGTCCATATAGGAATTATTATATGATATGTCTTCAATCTTTCAGTATCTAGGAGAATCTCTAATGTATCAAAAACCTCTACTTCAAAATTGCAGTCAATCAAAGTATTCTCAAATACCTTAGCAATACCATCTGGGTCATGACCTTCCCAGCCTCCATAAATAATTAACGCTTTTTTCACAAGAACTACCTCCATTTCATTATGATAGCTTCATTCTACATAATCATGTTTAGATAGTCCTGTCAAAAGTTGCTTAATACTTCTCAAATATTGCTATCTTGAATTTTCTCTATATTCTTTCTATATTCCGATGGTGTCATCCCTGTATAATCTTTAAATACTCTATTATAGGTCTTAATGTTATCAAAACCGCTTAGCATAGCTATTTCAATAATTTTTTTGGATGAGGATTCTAAGAGGTTCTTGGATTTTTCCACCCTGTATAAGTGAAGGTAACTTAGAAATGTAATACCTGTACTCTTTTTAAAAAATCTAGTAAAATGATATGTACTAAAATTAGCCACCTTAGCTATTTGGTCAAGGGATATATTCTCATTATAATGATATTCAACATACTTATATATTCTCCTCAACAAATTGATTCGTTGATTCTGCTTGGTTTTTTCACCTTTTGAATAATACTCTATAGGTGTAAATCTTAGCAGTACTGCTATTATTCTATAAAGCCCAGCCATAAGATTCAATTTATAGGCTGGTTTCTTTTGAATGAATTCTTGTTTCAGATCTAGAATCTGTCGTTCTAATTCCATCTTATAATGTTCATCTGATATTTTATCACTTTCAAATACAGGATTAATGAACTTTAGCTTATTCAAATCATTATATATGTTACTTACCAAACATAGATTGAATTGAATAAATATCTTCCTGCTCTTTTTATTATTTGAGAAATGATGTATTTCTCTGCTTCCAATAATTAATAGATTACCTTTATTCAATTTGTATAACGTATTGTTCAACCATACTTCACATTCACCATCCAACATATATATAAGTTCAATTTCATCGTGCCAATGGGGAGGAAATGTAATATTATCTTCATGAGAAAATAATAAGAAAGGAAAATCTTTGTCCACAATATGTTCCTGACGAAATGCTCCCATATTCTAACTCCTTACTTGTAGTTATTTATTTCTTATTGGCTATTATATCATTAATGATAATAAATTTATTATTTTAGTTGAATTTAATTCATAAGATGTTATAATTTAATTACGACAATAAATGTAATCCGTTACATTTTATTTCTTATTAAGAATATTTACCTAGATAAATATTTTTATTATTACTTATAGGAGGATATAGAAATGAACTTAGGAATTATTGCAGATCCTACAGAAGAAAGTTTTATAATGGCTAAAAACAAGGGACTTGATTTCATTGAATTATGTATTAATATTAATGTAGATGTAGATGAATTTATAAGTAGCGTAGATCAAATCATCGAATGGACTAGTATCTATAATATTAAAATTGGTTCAATTGGACGATGGGGCTCTAATCGTATTGATGAAAAGGGTAACATATGTCAAGATGAACTAGAAAAAGAATATAAACTTATTGATGCCTGTAAAAAATTAGGCTGTGGCGTATATGTATGTGGATGTAATGAACAGGAAAGTTTAAGTTATCTAGAGAATTGTCAAGCAGCCATCAATTTCTTTGAGAAACTTCTATCTTATGGTAAAAAGCTTGGAATTAAGATAGCTACTTATAATTGTCGTTGGAACAACTTTGTTTATAGCGAAAAGGCTTGGAATATTATACATGGACAGCTAGATGAATTAGGAATCAAATATGATCCTTCCCACAGCTATTATGATGATAATGACAATTATTTAAGTGAAATCGCAAAATGGGGTAATCGTTTTTATCATTTCCATATAAAAGGAGCTCTAAAAGTAGATGGTAAACGTTACGACGACCCACCAGCTGGAATGGATCAACTAGATTGGCACTCTATCATGGCAATCCTATACAAAGTAGGTTACGATAGTAATCTAAGTATTGAACCTCATTCAGCTACTTGGAAAGGCGAATTAGGAGACAAAGGAGTAGATTATACTATTAAATACATGAGTAATCTTGTTCTTTAATTTGTTGCACAAAAAAACGAGCTGATGCTCGTTTTTTATTCTCCTAATTTGCCCATAATATATTTAATGGTTAATCTATTGTTATTTATTACCTAGTGTAATAGAAAAGATATGAAGGTTAGGACAATATGGTAAATACAATGCTTTTATTGCCTTTTTTGTTTTAATGGCATAACAATTAGCATGTAAAAAAGTAGGAAATGGATAGATGATTATCCTATCCGAACTGCGACTGACCCCTTTTCCAGTCCAAGCTATGATGTCATTATAGTTGCTATCCTCATGTGCCCAATTGGTCAATTGAAGAGGAATTTTTTCCTTGCTAAGATCAGAAAACTCAATCATAATATTTTCTGAGTGATTACCTAGTTCAGAACAACCAAGAAACATAATACAATCACATGGAGTTTCATATATATTAATTACTTGTCCCATACATGAAATATTATCATAGGGTAAGTCCTTATGCATGGAGACTTGAAACGACATATTTTCTACTTGCCATATATCGTCTTTTGGTAATCCTTCCATGTAATAATATTTACCTTCATTCGATAGCTCAGCTTTACATTGATAATCCAAAGTACTCCCAAATCCCTTATTATTAAAATGGGACTGTACATCTATATATGTAAATTCTGTTATAACCATATTATGGTGTTGCATTGTGGGTTGAATGGTATGATGTGTTACTTCTTCTTTTACACAGCAACTTGTTAGTAGATCATTATAGAGTTTTTCCTCCACATCTGCCAAATTTGATATTTTATTTGATAATCTCTCAAGAAGACGAGAGTCGTTATGTAGATAGTAGGCTTTACAGAGTAATCCGAATATAGAGGACCAATTGTCACCTATAGATTTCATCCTATTTGCAAACTGTAATATACTATCTATACTGTATTTTTTAGCCAAATAATTTAGGGCAATGGCATATTGATATCTATATTCTTTTATTCTAATTAAACAATTAAAGATAGGTGCTTTAAATGGATTATGATGGAAGTTAGCTATTTCATTTTCAAAGTTAACATGCTTAACATCCTTTGCATATTCACGTATATCATCAAAAGCATTGGATGAACGTGAAGGATCCATAAGCTTTTCCAAAGAATTCATTATAAGCTTTTTCCAATCATAGTCTGATTGCTGGTTATCCATAATCTGTATTGACAATACAAAACCTAGACCTTTGCAGAAGTGATCATAGGTTAATGTAGTACCAGATGTGGCAAACTGAGAATCTATAACAAATAAATCTTTATTAATTGAGTCAAAGCCTGTAACTAAGCCAAAATGACTACTATGTATCTTCTGATAATTTGGCGTAAACCAATTACACCAATAGCTGTCCATATGAATAATAATAGGTCTTTTGTCTGATAGTTCCTGTTTAATTATTTTATAAGCGTTTTCAGGGGTATCCATTTCATGTTGACAAAATCCTATTCCATGATACTCTTGGAGATAAGATAGAGCTTTAGATGGATCATTATATTCTATAGTTCCTATTTTGCCTAACTCAGTTGATTTGCGATAAATAAAATCCCAAGATTCCAGAAACATGAGTTCGTGGTCTCTATCCCAATAGGTAGAAATAGGTATAATTAGATTTTCTAAACAGTTATAGCCTTGAATATTTTTGGTTGTTAATGATAATTGCATTTATTCACCTCCAAATTTAACAAAACGATTTACTTCCTATTCATTTCATAAAAATATGCTCCTGCTTGTGATAAATGTTTTATTTTATCTTTATCACAACGGGAGCATAACTTACTTTCGTATTACCATTTAAGCTGATGAGACCCAAAATATAACCATTCTACCCATCTGTACAGATCTATAACGCTGGTTATCTCAGTTACTAAATTACGAGATTTCTTTGATAGGTATCCATAACTCAACAATGGATTCTTCATCTTCACCTTTAAATCTATCATCATAGAATTCAATTGCATAATTCGATCCATCTTTAGCTAGTATTTCAATGTACTTATTTTTATTATCCTCTAACCACTTATCTATCGCCTCATTACTACTATCATACCCTTTTGATACATAGATCTCAAAAGCAGCATATTTTGAAGCGGGTAACTCCATAAAAGAGTAACGATCTGTATTATCTATAGATGATACTTCATAACCTATATGACATTGATTAATATTTTCTCCGTAAAATCTTATTTCATAGCAATCTTCTGTTTTTTTGTTTTTAATATCTATTTTACTTATTAATGTCTCAAATTCTTCCCATAGTTTATGTGTTTCGCTACCATTTCCTGTTACACCTGCTATTATTAAGTCTCCACATTCAATTATTCTTGGTTCCACATTAATCCCTCCTTCAATATTCTTTTTGAATTGGCTTATTCTATTATTAACAGATATAAAAACTGGTATATCACCAAGCTTGCGATACCTACTAGGGGACATTTGAAAGAAATTCTTAAAAGTTCTAGTAAATGATTGGGATGATCTAAAACCGCATTCATAACATATATCTATTATTGATTTATTAGTGGTAGATAAATATATACCTGCTTCATACAATCGTCTTTCTTTGATATATTCTGTTACAGTCATACCAACAATACTTGAAAAAATTCTGTGGAAATAATAGGGTGATATATAGAATTTTGATGCGACTTTTTTAAAATCTAATTCCTCAGTATAATGTTCATCAATGTATTTTACAGCTCTCATCACACTTTCTATTTTCTGCATAGTATAATATCCCTCTTTCCTAGGCTCTAAAGGTTTTATATCTGCAAATAAAATATATCATAAAAATACATGAATTACTTAACAATTCTTGCCATTTTAATAACTATTTAGAATAATAACTCAATTAAATATGTGGAACATAATAAGTAATATGCCTTCTGCCTAAATATTTTGCTGAAACCTATGTTTATAATAGTGAGTTACATGGCAAGAGACCTAATTGCATCATAGCTATAAAATATATCTTTTATCATATCTTCCCATGTAACTAATAGGTTGTAGCTATCATTTTTAGAGCTTATTTCATTATTTAATATCTTTTGACACAATTCCTCTGTAAACATAAGATCCAACTTTTTAACTTCTTCATTCCCATTAATAAGCTGTTTCACTACATCTTTTGTTCCGTTTAATTCTGCCTTATTATATAAATAATATAGTGGTATATATTTATTGAATCTCTCCTTCCATTCTAGCGCAATTGTATAGAATAAGCTTACTTTCTCATCTACAAAATCATAATGGAATTTGTTTTCAGATTCCAGCTGCTGCTCTTTTAATTGAGTATTCAGCTCTATGCCAGGAGGTGCAAATAATCGCCTAATACCTGCCAAATGTAAATCTTGACATGGATGAGAATACTTGTATATTTCTAATTCTTTTAAAATACGTATATTTTTACTTATTTCTTCTAATGTTGTATAAGGTTGCAGCATGATAAAGCCATATTTGAGTTGTAAATTAGCATCTCTAACTATTTCGATAGCCTTAATATTCTGTTCTACAGTAACACCTTTTCCATAATAATCTAATTGTTCTTGTAAAAATGTTTCCACACCAACATAAATACATACAAGACCAACTTCCTTCAGTAGATTAATATTGTCTTTACATGCAATGACATCATTAGCTCTTGAATCAATTCTAAATGTAATATTCATCTGTTTTTCTTTCATTAAATCACAAAAATCCTTTAGCCACTGTTTCTTCAAGATAGAATTTCCCAAAAAGTTATCATCGCAGAAAAGTATTTTCTTAATTTGATGATTTTTTACTAAATACTCTATTTCAGCTACAACATTCTGTGGGCTTCTATATCTTATTTTATAACAATTATTCTTAGAATATAATTCTCTATCTACACAGAACTTACATTTTCCATAACAACCTCTTGAAGATATAATCGTAGCTACTGGATATTTTTCATGAATAAATGCTCGTTTTGGAAAAGGTAATTCATCTAGATTTTCAATATAATGTCTAGGTTCATTTATTATTATTTGTTCTTGGTTTTTATAGGCTATACCTAAGACATCCTGAGTATTCTTACCTTGCTCAATATGTTGAACAAGTTCAAGACATGTCATCTCAGCTTCTCCTATAACACAGCAATCTATACCAACTATCTCATTTAGAAGTTTTTCTGGGCATAATGAAGCGAGATAACCTCCTGCGAATATATAAGCAAGAGGTGCTCTTTTCTTTATCTTCTGGATAACCCTTGATAAATTAATAAGAGCAAATTCAGCATCAAAATAATATGTAATAAAACCTATCATATCATATTGTTTTTCTTCAATTATTTGATATAATTTCTTGGAACTAATATTCTGACCTGGACATTCAATAATATCTACATCATATTTTTCTTTTTCTAATACTGCCCCAATATATCCCATACTTATATTGGGAAATAAATATTTATTTTGTTCATAAGACTGTTCTTCTGGTTGTGCAAAAGGAACCGGCGGTTCAATTAAACATATTTTCATAATTTTACTCCATTCTTAATATTAATATTTATGACTCATTAATTTTACTTGCAATGTTATTAACAATATCTTCAAATGTTGCAAACTGTTCAGCATTTAGTTGTTCATCATCGAATTCAATATCAAACTCCTTCTCTAATGCAACAACTATTTTAATAAAACTAATTGAATTCATATCATAATCAACTAAGCTATCTTCTAATTTAATGTTATCAATTATTGCACTGTCCTCTAGAGTACTTTTTAATACATCTTTAAAACGTTGTTCAATTGTTTTATCCATCATTTCTCTCCTCTATTCTTAACTTTTCTAATTATTAAGGTCGAATTTACAATTTTATTATTTGCTTAAGAATCATAACTAATTTATGTGATATAGATTCTACTTTTTTTGTTGTATATAATGTTCCATCATACTTTATGCATATATTTAGTTCTCCGTCTAAGATACAGCGAATAGGTACTATGAGTCCACTATAGGATATATAGTCACTTACGTTATTTACAGCTACCGTATTAAGAGATGGATAATCTACATATACAATGGTTCTTTCATAAATAGCTTCTTGCAATACACGATTAGGAATATCACCCCATTTTGAAATATTCTGAATAGATACATATTCATATTTTTTACTTTGAAGTAATTTTTCTTGAAAATCACTTAACCATGACAAAGATATCTTTTCAGGTACTTGTACACGAATCGGCAATATGTTTGTAAATAACCCCACCATATTATTAGCTCCTTCTAGAGTTAGTGGACGTCCTGAAGTTAACATGCCAATTAATATATCATGTTGTGCTAAATGTTCGCTATGTAGAATAGCCCATGAAGCTGTTAATAGTGTATTAAGAGATAATTTATTCTCTTTTGCAAATAATTGTACCTTGTTTTTTTCTTCCTGGGTCAATGTATAGTGATACAGTTTAGCTTCTTGTGTTACTTTATGATTATTTTGCTTATTAATTATTTCTGTTGCTTTATAGCCTTTCATATGTTCCTGCCAATATACCTCTGCTTCTTCCTCTGGCTGCCTATACATCCATTCTATGTATTGACCATAAGCTAAGCTTTCTTTTGGATATAACATCTTCTTGTTATCTTTATTATAATAATGCATGACATCATTTAAAATTATACTCTTACTAAATCCATCAAATAATAGGTTTTTATACCACCATATTACCTTATATTTTCTGTCATTCACTTGCATAACGACTAAATCCATATAAGGTATTTTTTTAAATCCTCTTTTAATTATTTTTTGTGTATATTCTCCTATCTTCTTTTCAATATCCTCCTCTACTTCTCTAATATCCTGTAAATCTAGAGTCCAATTAACTGTTTTATATATTACTTGTATAGGAGATGTTACCTTACGCCATATAAATTGTGTACGAAGGATAGCATGTTTATCAATAACTTGATCCCATGCATTTTGTAAACGTTCAATGTCCAAATCTTCCATTATCCAGCTAACTAATTGAAGACTATTTTCTTTATTAGAGTACATCATATTATAGTTCAGTGCTGTTAGTTGCATATGGGATAATGGATAGACAGCTTCAATATTCATATCATTCTGTATCATTTCTTGAATATACTGTTCATCATCTGCATTAAAATATTGAAGCTTTCTCTCTTCTACTTTCACTATATCTTTTGGTATGGTAGTATGTTGAATATAGTATGCCAATTCTTTAATTGTTGGATGATTAAAAAATTGATCTAATGGAATCTCTATACCAAGCTGATGATATATACTCTTAGATAGTGTCATAGCTTTTAATGAATCTCCACCTAATTCAAAAAAATCATCATCTATACCTATTTGTTCAATGGCAAAGAAGCTTTTCCAAATCTTATGTAATTCTATTTCATAATGACTAATAGGAGGATTATAATCTACCGATAAATCTGGTCTTTCTTGTATCATCTCAGGTTGTTGGTCTGGTTTTTGAAACACTTCAGTCTGTTTAACCCATTTATTGACTCTTTCTTCTAAACTTCCTGACGATACTATAATTTGAGGTCCTATACCACTATTCATAACCATGTCCATTACATTGATGACTTCATTTTCATTGATCATATACCCCTCAGAATTTACTGAATCCATACCAAAATATAGTCCTTCGAGATTAATGCCTATAAAGTGATCTTCATCAATAGCTTGCATGGCATAATCAATAAAAGTATTAGTCGCTGCATATGCACCATAACCCAATCCCCCTAATACAGAAGCAAGAGAAGAAACAATAAGACAAAAATCAACTTCTCTATTGGATACAGCTTCTCTAAGATTCATTAATCCATACAACTTAGCACTAAACTGTTCTTCATAGGCATCTTCTTCTAGTTTATTTATTTTATTTATAGATTGACCCTCTACTACACCTCCTCCATGGATAATACCATTAATAGTAGTAAACTTATCTGTTACCATATCCATACATTTTTTAATATCTTCTATTTTAGATATATCACCACACTGGTAGATAACACTCTCTTTTCCTAGCTCCCTTAACTGATTTAACCTCTTTTTCTTCTTTTCATCTAAATCACTCAACGGCGTACGCCCAAATAATATAACTCTACTCTGATATGAAGTCATTAAATGCTTTGCTAATATAAAACCTAGCCTACCTAGACCACCTATAATGATGTAATTACCTCTTTCTTCCAAACGTCCAGGCTTATTCATTCCTCCATTTAAAACGAATGGTTGATAATTTTGTACCCAGCGTTTTCCATATCGGTAGGCTATTACTTTATCATCTAAATTATACTTAATTTCATGATAAATATTACTTACTATAAGTTCATGATTATCATCTAGTGAGATATCCACATTATAAGTATTGACAGAGGGATATTCTTGAGCGAGTACTTTTATATAACCTAGTGTTAACCCTTTCACTGGATTTACTTGTTCAGTTCCCCATACCTTATGCAAGTCACTTGTTACAATGACTATTTCTCTACCTGCTAATATATGTTTATTATCCATTTCAAGAACCAAGTTTATTAATGAATAGAACCCTGTTCTTATTTTTTCATATATATTTCTATTCGTATCACTATAAGTGTTGCCTAAATGAATGATTCTGTCTGGTATATTTTGAGATAAATACATATCATCTATTAATTTTGAATAGTCATCTTTTATGGATGTATTAATAGCATACTTTTCCTGAGATATACGCTTGTATTTTTGACCAGGTACAATATGAATTACTTTCTCACCATTCTTTCTCAGCCTATCTATTAAACCCTTACTCAAGCTATTATCTTCCCCAAAAAGCATATTAACTTTCTTAGATAATTGCTGACTATGTGGAATTAATGTTTTACTTTCCCAAGAAGGCCTATAAAACCACTTGGAGATTTCTTGTTGCTTGCCTAATTCTTTCATTTTCATACGTTTTGAAAGCCATATATAAGGATCACCACAAGCGGGATATGCAATCTTTTCAAAAGAATAAGTTGGTAACGATATTACTTTTCTTGTTTCATGACTATAGAAAATCTCCCAATTTATATCTATTCCACTAGCCCAAAGCTTTCCAAGAGAATGTAATAAATGCTGTTGATCATTAATATCTTCATAAGGATGTCTTGTTAAATTAATTAATTTATTGGTTACTTTTAATTCTTTATTATTGATTATACGTTGTTTTACCAAATGGCTAAGAATCTTTCCTGGTCCAACTTCGATCCATATATTCTCTTTGTGTTCTAATAACTTATCAATATCTCCTAAATAATTGACTGGATAATACATATGCTTACACCAATAATCTTCATATGATTCATCTGACTGAATATAATCACCCGTTACGTTTGATAGGTAGGGTATGGTAGGATTATTGAAATTAATTTGTTTTAATACTGTTCTAAAACCAATAAATATATCTTTCATAATATGGGAATGGTATGCATAGTCAATGGGTAGTATATTACAGGGTATATTCATATCATCTAGATCTTTCTTAACGGCTGCTATCACTTCAGGTTTACCTGAAAAGACGTAGGCACACTCACCATTTATAGCAGCTAGAGAAACATTAAATTTATCTAGAATAGAGTCTATTTCATCTCTTGTCATACTTACACTAAGCATATTTCCCTTTGGTAGAGTTTCAACCAACCGAACTCTTTCTTTTAAAAGTCTTATAGCATCTTCAAAAGTAAATACACCACTTATACATGCAGCCACATACTCACCAAGACTATGACCTATCATTACATCTGGCTTAATACCCAAATTGATAAGATACCTACCTAGCGCATATTCAAAAGTAAATATAGCTATTTGTACATATTGCGGGTTATTTAAAAATTGGTATAAAGCTTCTTCTGAACTTATTTTGTCATTAGAAGTTATACCATAAATTTTGTAAATATATGAAATACATTTATCTATTTCTTTTCTGAACAATATTTCAGTATTGTATAGTTCACGTCCCATATCCTTATATTGTGAACCCTGCCCAGGAAACATGAAAATAATCTTTTTATTATTCATAGTATCTCTATAGGTTTCTAGACCACTTTGCAGTGATTCTACAGCATTCTCTTTATTTTGACATACCATAAATCTACGATAAGCAAAATCTTTTCTTCCAGTTGCCAATGTATAAGCTGTATTACCTAAATCATTATTGTTCATGTTGACCATACAACTGCTCATTCTATATATCATATTCTCAAGTGCATTCTTTGTCATAGCTGACAAGATTATTAATTGATATTTACGATAACTTGGTTGGCTTGGAGGCAAAGAATACTCTTCCAATATCATATGTGCATTGGTTCCTCCTATACCTAAAGAGCTTACTGCCGCTCTTCGTGGCACCTCTTGTGCATACCAATCTTTTAATTCCCTGTTAAAATAAAATGCACTTCCTTGAACAATCATTTTAGGATTAGGTTTTACAAAGTTAACTAATGGTGGTATCTTTTTGTGTTTGAGAATTAAAACTGTTTTAATGAACGATGCTACTCCTGCTGCATTATCAAGATGACCTATATTAGCTTTCACTGATCCAATACTGCATGTAATAGTTCTATCTTTACCATAGGCTTGTTTTAATGCTTCAAACTCTATAGGATCTCCAAGTACTGTTCCGGTACCATGAGCTTCAATATACCCAATCGTACTTGGTAGAACTTTTGATATTTTCTGAGCTCTCTGCATAACTTCTACTTGGCCATCTATGCTTGGTGCTGTATAACCAATCTTTCTAGTACCATCATTATTAATAGCTGATCCTTTAATAATGGCATGAATTACATCACCATCTGCTATAGCATTCTTTAGACGCTTAAGTACAACAACTCCTGCTCCTTCTCCAAATACTGTACCATTGGCATTTTCATCAAAAGCCCGACAATGACCATCTGAAGAAAGAATCATTCCTTCTCTATACATATAACCTGTTTTTAGTGTACTTAGAAGGGTTACTCCACCAGCTACAGCAACATTACATTCACCAAGCAGAAGACTTCTAGACGCTAAGTGAATCGACACAAGAGAAGTAGAACATGCTGTCTGGATATTGACCACAGGACCATTTAAATTAAGTTTATAAGCAATCTTAGAATTCATGAAATCTCTATTAGTTAAGTGTTTGGCACTAAAAGTATCCACATCACCTTTTTCTTGTTCAATTAAGGATAAGGATTGCCAATTATAATTATTACCTGCTCCAGCAAATAACCCAATAACACCCTTATAAGTGGATGGATTACAACCTGCATCTTCTAGCCCTTCCCAAACACATTCATGAAATATACGCATTTGTGGATCCATTATTTTAGCTTCACTGGGTAAATAATTAAAAAAGGAAGCATCAAAATATTGTTTATCCTCTAAGTAACTACCATATGTGACATAATTAGGGTCACTAATAATACTTTCATCCACATTATTCTTAATTAATTCATCATGAGAAATAGATGTAACTGTTTCTTTTCCCTGTTGAATGATCTCCCAGAACTCTTGCGTATTACGTGCTTGTGGAAAACGGCAAGCCATTCCAATGACAGCTACTTCTAATCCTGAATAGGCGTTATCATTCATCTCCTATCGCCTCCAATAAATGCAATGTTTCATCAATTGTATCCACAGAATCTTGCAATATTGTTTCGGTTATTATTGAAGATGGTGTATCTTCTTGCGCCATAACTGTTGCAAGTTCTCTTATAGAAACATATCTGAATAAATCAACTATTGAGATATCTAAAGAAAATTTTTGTTTAATCCTTGACTTTACCTCAATTGTACTAATGGATGTACCTCCAAGATCAAAGAAATTAGAATCTATACCGATATATTTTTCTTCTATTGCTAACACAGATGACCATATTGATATAAGTTTCTTTTGTACATTCGTCTCTGGTGGTATTAACTTTTTATTCCTCACAGGTTCTGGCAGATTTTTTTTATCTATTTTTCCATTCAATAATAAAGGAATCTTATCTACTTCTATAATATGCTGTGGAATCATATGAATAGGTAATTTGTCTTTTAACCATTTTTTTATATCCTGTTGATTAATTTTTGTATTTTGGGTATTGGAATTAGCGACAATATATGCACAGATATACTTATCACCTTTTTCATTTTCTTTTGCTATTAGTACTACTTCACTAATACCCTCATATTCTAACAATCGACATTTTATTTCGTCTAATTCTATACGGTATCCTCTAATCTTGACCTGGTCATCTTTTCTTCCTATAATCTCAATATTACCATCAGGTAACCATCTACCAATATCACCTGTTTTATAGATGATATCTCCTCTCTCTTTTGCAAAGCAATTAGGAACAAAAGCCTTATCAGTTAATGTCTTATTCTCCCAATAACCGTTACCAACTCCTATACCCGAAACTCCGATTTCTCCAGGAACACCCATAGGTAATAAATTCATTTTAGAATCAAATATATAAATATTGAGATTCGCTAACGGCTTACCTATAGGTACTCTCATCATATTATCTGATAGAGGTTTTCTAATCATGTACTGTGTTATATCATCAGATGCTTCTGTTGGTCCATAAGCATTAGCAACAGGTATATCTGGAAATAACTTTAACCAACTGTTAATCATATCCACTGAAACAACTTCTCCTGTCACAATAAGGCATTTTAAGTTGGTTAGTCTACGTTTTTCTATAGGTAATTGACTAAGATAATGAATCATTGCATTCATAAAAGATGGAACTACTTCCATTATGGTAATAGCTCTATGTTCTAGAAAAGACAATAAAATATTAATACTGCAAAAATCATGATAATCAATTATTGTAGTCTGTCCACCTAATAAAATACCTGTTAAAAATTGCCAAATAGATATATCTGTTGAAGTAGGAGCACTTTGCAAGAAATTAATAGGACCATGTAAATTAATCATATCCAGCTCTGCATATATATGATTAAGTACACCATCATGACGATTAATAGCTCCTTTTGGAAGACCTGTTGAGCCAGATGTATACATCATATATATTGGATCTGATAAACTAATAGGAACATCTAGATTATCATTAGGCATACACATATATTGATCCTTCTTACATATGGTTATATGGTGGTTCTGCTCTATAAAAAGATTTAATGTCTCATCTATAGGATTGTCCAAACAGATAATCGTCGTTAATTGACTCTTATTAATATCTATTTCTTGTATAAATAAACTTGATGTAATTATTTTACTTACTTGGCTATTATTTAACACATAATCAATTCTGTCTTTTGGATACATGGAATCAATAGGTACAAATGCAGCACCTGTCTTTAATACTGCCAACATAGCTATTAAAAAATTAATTCCACGCTCTTCTAGTATTGCAACATATTGACCTTTTTCTACGTTCAGATCATATAGCAATCTTGCTAAGCGATTAGATTCTTGATTCAATTGATAGTAAGTTAATGTATCTCCTCTATGTTCAACAGCTATTGCATTAGGATTAGCTTTTACTTGTTGTTCAAACAATCTTATAGTGCTCACAGTTATAGAAAAATTTTTTTGTGTATTATTAAATGTAAATATCTTTGCTTTCTCGTTAAGGCTTAGTAACGAAATTTTTTCAATAGTATTTTCAAGATTATCCATCACAGTTGTTAAAGCAAACTTAAAATGATTTTTAAGATTTTCTATAGTTGATTTCTTATATAGGGATGCATTATATTCTAGAGATAATGTTACACAATTGTCACATTTATGGAATATGAAACCTATATCATTTTTATGATGTGGGATATTTATTTCTCCATGTAGATTAGTTAATCCAACTATAACATCTATCATAGGACAACGATTTGTCTCTTTGGTAATATCAAATAATTCCATAATCTCATCAAACGATAATTCATTATTACTATAAGCACCACATATGAGATTACGCATATTCACTAATAACGTTTTAAAGGAATCCATTTCTTCTATACCTATATTAACTGGAAGTATTGATGGAACTTTATCTGCACGTATGGGATATGTGGGTATACCTACAGCTATATATTTATTCATGGTGTGTTTGTGAAGTACAAGTGTAACAATACTTGTTAAAGTAATAAATAGTTTTAAATCTGATTCTTTTACTAGTTCACATAACCTCTTATACTCTTCACCATTAATCTCTAAGCACACCTGATCATAATTATCTGACCATATATTTGAGCGTTTATAATCTAGTAAGATTGTTGTTTCCATTGTAGGTATTTTTGCCATTTCTCTCCAATACATTTTTTGGTTAAAAATACTAGTTACTTGTGTACTCATTCTTATCTCCTCTCATTAGCACTTTGCATATGGCTAGAAATTAAAATCTGTTTCTTGTATAAGCTTTTCATAAGACTGATTATAACCTTGAAAAAGTGGTATATTATCTATTTTTTCATCCAGATTAGTTAACATGGCGTCAAGAAGAATTTTAAAATGTTTTACCATTTCTTGAATTGTTTCGTCCTCGAATACATCTATAGCATATTCAATATTACCTCCAATTTTATCCTTGGTTTCCCACATGGTAAGATCTAAATCAAATTTTGGTGTATTAAGGTCATTAAGTATATCATAATGTATATAAAACTCCATTTTTAGATCCTTTGGTGCTTCTATAACCCATTCTTCAAGATCAAAATTAAGGAAATCAAAAAAAACTTGAAACATTGATAAAGTATTAGCATTTCTCTCAATATTTAAGTCTTTGATGATGGAATACATAGGTATTTTTCTATGTTCATGATAATCCAATACATTATCCCTAACCTTGTTTAGAACCTCTCTAAACGTACAACCTTTCTCTATCTCTGTCACCATCATTAATATATTAATAAAAGGTCCCAGAACAAATTCACTATTCACATTAGGTCGATTAGAAAAAGATGTTCCTATCAAAATATCTCTTACCCTTGTATAACGATAGATTAAGATACTATATACGCTAAAAAGTACCATATAGGTTGTTTTATTCTCATTTATAGTTAATTCTTTTATCTTCTCTCTCTGGACGTCTCCTAATTGGAAAGATAAACTTTTTGACTTCCATTTATTGATATCACCTCGTTTATGGTCATATGGCAGAGGTAATTCTCTTATTTTATCTTTTAATTTAGTTTTCATGTAGTCAGCCTTTTCAATAAATGCTGAATTCTTCATGATATCTCTTTCCCAGAAACAATAATCAGCATATTGAATAGATGGTATACCTAAAGATTTAGTGTTCCCATCTAATTTATTTTTGTATAACGTTACTATTTCATTTATCAAGAGCCGTAATGACCAATTATCACATAAAAGATGATGTATAACAAATAATAAGATTTGGTCGTTCTCATCTAATTGAAAAAGTACCATTCTAAACAATGGACAAACTGACAGATCAAAGCTTAACTTAGCATATTCAGATACTAATTTCATCGCATATTCACGTTTATCCTCATGATAATCATCTATATTTATAATCTGTATTTCTGGTTTTATCTCATCTTGTATGAATTGGTAAGGCACACCTTCTACCATTTTAAAAGTAGTTCTTAGTATTTCATGTCTCTTAGTTATATCTTCCATAACTTGCTGCAATAAATCTTTATGTATATATCCTTTTAAATGTAAGGCGATAGGTACATTATATGCAGCATTTTCAGGTATAATCTGCTCATAAAACCATATCTGTTCTTGTATTGTTGATAAAGGTATGAGCTCGCTGCGATCATATTTTCTTAATGTAACCTCGGTTTTTTGATTAGCTATTTTTTTTTGTAATTTTCTATAGAACTCTTTTCTTTTTTCTTCTGGAAGTTTATTGATTATTTCTAATCGATTATTGTCTATCAACTCTTTACCTCATTTCATTACCTTTATATTAATTCATTTCATTGATTAATTCTTCAAATTCGCTGTCACCTAATTGGCTCATTTGTTCCTTAACAATTACCTCTGCAAGCTGTGCTATAGTAGGATTTTCAAATATGTCTTTTAATGTGATAGTACAATCATAGGCTTTATTAATATGGGTCAATATAATTGAACCCAACAGGGAGTGACCACCAAGTGCGAAAAAATTATCTTTAACACTAATAGGTTGAACCTTCAGAACATCTTCCCATATCTGAACCAGTTTTTTCTCATAATCATTCGTAGGTGCTTGGTATATATCTCCTTCATTCAGCATTCTTTTTTGTGGTTGTGGTAAGCTTTTTCTATCAATTTTTCCATTAGTTGTTACAGGTAACTTGTCCATAATTGTATAGTAAGAGGGCAACATATAATATGGTAAATGCTGCCTTAAATAGTTCTGTAATGATTCTAGAGAAATATGCTTATCATGTTCTAATTCCATATAGAGAGCTAAGTTTTTTTCACCTGCCATATCCATGTATTCAGCAATAATACAACAGCTTATACCATTGTATTTTAGTACAGTATGTTCTATTTCTCTTGCTTCAATACGATGACCTCTTATTTTAAATTGGGAATCTGTTCTACCACAGTAATATATCACACCATCTTCACTATATTTACCTTTATCACCTGTATTATACATCCTAAATCCATTAACAAATTTATCGGGTATAAACAGCTTTTGAGATTGCTGTAGTTTATTCCTATATCCCTTAGCTACACCTTTACCACTGATATATATATTACCTATAGCCCCTACTGGTACTGGATTAAGTTGTTCATCCAGTATATATATCCTTGTATTAGCTATAGGCTTTCCAATTGGAATCATATCTTCATAACCCTTAACTCTATATATCATAGACCAGATAGTTGTTTCAGTAGGTCCATACATATTCCATACTTCTTTTCCCCTATGACATAATGCCATAGCTAACTTTTTATCCAATATTTCTCCACCACAGAGAATCTTTAATCTTTTCTTATCACCTGTCCATTGGGAGTTAATCAGTAGTCTCCAAGTAGCAGGTGTCCCCTGCATGATTGTAGGCTTATATTTATCCATTATTTTTTTTAGTTCATAACCATCTCTCGCCTCTTCCCTACTTGTCATGATTAAGCATGCTCCATTAACCAAAGGTAAGAACATTTCAAGAACAGAAATATCAAAACCATAACTGGTCACAGCTAGTAAAACATCTTCTCTATGAATACCTGGTTCATGAGACATGGAATATATAAAATTAACCACTGATTGATGGGTTATTTCTACTCCTTTTGGCTGTCCTGTAGTACCAGAAGTATACATAATATATGCCAAATCAGAACTAACCTTACTTCTGTTAAGATATTTAAAACCATTGTTTTTATTCATCTCATCTACTGTGATAACAGAAGCTGATTGGATATCTGAGAAAATATTATATTGCTCCTTACTTGTGACAATGAACCTAGGTGATACATCTTCTATTATTTTATTCATCCTATTAAAAGGCAGCTCAGGATCTAGAGGCACATAACAGCATCCTGCTTTTAATATACCTATTAATACAGCTATAAGATTTATATTAGATTCTAAACAAACGATAATAGGTTCCTCATTTTTCGTTCCTTGATTTGTAAGGAATGAAGCTATTTTATTAGATTGATTATTAAGATCTCTATAGTTAAGCTTCTTATCACCCTGTATAACAGCTATTTTGGTTCCGTCATCTTTTACCCTGTCCTCAAACAATTCATATATCATTTTATTCTCATCTATAGGTGTATAAGTATCATTCCATTTTTCTATTATTTCTTCTATCTCCACTTGATTCAATAGTGAAATTTCATCTATGTTCGTATCTGGATTATCTACAATTTGTTCTATAATATGTTTATATTGCTTTGCCATATTATCAACAGTGGTCATTGTAAATGTATCTTCATTGTATGCTATATGCATATCCAAGTTTCCATTATACTCTTCTATTTCTACACTAAAAGGAAATTTAGATGTCTTAACATCTATATCCATTGATTCTAATGAAAGTTGTCCTATGTGAATATTTTCTAATTGTCTATGATAATAGCTAAAGAAAATCTGTAATATAGAATTTACAGACTTACTTTGCTCCTTTGACAGACTATTCATTATCAATCCTAAATCCACTTTTTGATAATCGTAGGCATCTAATACAGTTGCAGCCACTTGATTAAGTAATTGATAAAAGGACATACCAGAAGTAATTTTATTTCTAAGAATAACAGTATTAGTAAAGAAACCCATCATAGACTCCATTTCATATTCTTGTCTTCCTAATACAGGTGATGCTATTGCTATATCTTCTTGACTCGTATACCCCTTAATAAGTATATTGAAGCAAGTCAGCAAGAATATGAAACTTGTCACTTTTTTTTTCTTACATAATGATGTCATTTTATCTATAATTTCTTTTTCGAAGGTATATGTTATTTGATGACTATTATTACTTGATTTAGAACTTTCATAGGGCATCTCTAATAATGGTATATGTTCTAATTGCTTATACCAATAATCAATATCCTTATTATATAACCCCATCTCATAACACTCATGCTGCCACAAAGTATAATCACCATATTGAAGCCTGTTTTCACTCTCTTCTATGTTCCTACCTTTTATCAATATAAGATAAACTTCTAGAACTTCTTTTAAAAACAATTGAATGGACCATGCATCAGATACAATATGATGAATATTGAAAAGAAACACATACTCTTTTTCTTGCATTTGGATAAAATGCATGTTAAACAAAGGTCCTTGAGATAAATCAAAAACATGCTGTCTTTCTTCTTCTATAATATTATCTAATGTACTATGTGCCTCTATTGAAGTTCCTTGATTATATATAATAGTTAATGGTAATTTTATTGCAGGTAAAACATGTTGCCTCACTTCTTCACCATAATTACTAAAAATAGTACGAAGTATATCATGCCTATTAATAATAATCTCTATACTTCTTTTAAGTATTGATATATCTATTTTACCTTTTATAATCGTTCCTTTTAGTAGATTATACTCTGTACCCTCTATATTCAGTTGATTAATAAGCCATAATCGTTTCTGTCCAAAAGAAAGGGGATATATATTATTATCCTGCTTCCTTCTTCTTAAAGGTGGATATAAATTATTCATACTCTGCTCCTTCACTCTATTCAATATCCTGAAGTAACTCTTTAAAGGTTTTATCATCAATTTTCATAAGATAAGCATTCATAACTATATCAGTTAATTCTTCTATGGTTGGATTCTCAAATAATTCTCTAAGATACATATCTAAACCAAATATTTTATTTATCTGATTTACAAGAGATGTACCCATAAGAGAATAACCACCTAACTCAAAAAAATTATCATCTATGGCTATAGACGATAAGCCAAATTGTTGTTTCCATAGATTGACTAATGTTTCTTGTACATCATCATGAGATACGATAACTGACCCAGAAGCAACATCAGTTTTTTCTGTCTTTTCTACTACCTTTTCTTTACTCACTTTATTATCTATCCAATATCTCTCTCTTTCAAAAGGATACGTAGGAAGAGATATTCTTAAGCGTTTTTCTTGCCTATAATAATTTCCCCATTCTATTGGAACACCCATTGACCATAATTGTCCTAATGTATGTATCAAAGCATATGTTATATCATGTGATGTTATATCCTTAATATCTATGGATCCTATGATAGTTACTTTTTCAACTATTTCTTCGTCTATATAGTTTAAGTAATCACCAGAATTTATTATTAGTATAATTGTTGAATCATCTATTGATTCTTTGGATAAGATATTCTTCTGTTTTGTTAGTACTATTCCTTTTTCATTTAGTGTTGTACTGTCTAGAATACATCTTATTGCTTCATCTAAAGTTATATCTTTAATAAAAAGAGCTTTAGTAATTTCACCAATACCAATACCACTAACACTTTTGTAATGAACTCCCCATTGGCACCATAACTTTCCTAAGCTATATGTTATCATCATAGTCATAAGATTCTCATAGACTTCTTCTTGTTTACTCTGCCATTTAGTCAACATGTCTATAGCTCTCATATCATTATTTAATACTATTGATATTTTCTCAGCACATAAATCAATAGATTCTCTAAATAGAGGTTCTTCATGGTAGAGTGTTACGTAAATATTCCTTTCACCATATATGGTATTTGGAAAAACGAATTGAACTGTTTTTTCATTATCCACTAAACAGCTTCTTGTCTCTGTATCCGAATAGATGCTATTTAATTTGTTTGATGGTACATAATTTTTATTACATATAACATAATAACGATAATCATAACTTTCTCTACCTACTTGCAAAGTATAGGCTATATCAGCTATATTACATGAAGTATGGTTTATCATGTATTTATTTAATTGGATTATCTTATTCTGTAAAGCTGTTTGCGACTTAGCAGACAACGGAATTAAATGCCATTTTTTATTAGAGTCATCAGATTTTATCCTAGGTGCTTCTTCTAACACCATATGAACATTCGTACCACCAAGTCCAAAAGAGCTTAAACCTGCTCTTAACGGTTGGATAGCATTCCATGGTATTAGTTGAGTATTTACATAAAAAAAGCTATCTTCCAACCTAACTTGTTCATTAGGTTCTTCAAAATTAAGGGATGGTGGTAGTATTTTGTTTTTTAATGCTAGTGCAACTTTTATAAGTCCTGCAACACCCGATACAACACCTGTATGTCCAATATTAGGTTTAACAGAACCTAATGCACAGACACCTTTTTTATTTGATTGTGCTCCATAGGCTTGCAAAAGAGCCTCTAATTCAATGGCATCACCTAATGGTGTAGCCGTCCCATGTGTTTCAATATAACTAATGGTTTCAGGTGGGACATCTGAATGAGATAAAGCACGCAATATCACTTCTCTTTGCCCGTCTACACTTGGTGCCATATAACCTGCTCGGACAGCTCCATCATTATTCATGGCTGACCCTTTAATCGTTGCGTATATATAATCCCCATCTTTCAGTGCATCTTCCATTCTCTTTAATAACACAATTCCCACACCGTCATTGTATACAGTACCACTAGCCTGATTATCAAAGGAACGGCAATGACCATCTCTTGATAATAGACCTCCATCTAAATAAGTATAGCCTTCTGCCTGAGGTACAGTGATATTAACACCTCCTGCTAATGCCATATCTGAAGCATAGGTCAATAAAGATTCACAAGCTAAATGTACAGATACTAACGACGATGAACAAGAAGTCTGAACAGCAAGACTTGGACCTCTTAAATTCAATTTATATGAAACATATGTAGGTAGATAATCTTTTTCATTACCTAAAATAATTTGTAAAGGATTAATATCTTTTAAATTGTCACTATTAGGATATATATAATTTAATAAATAATGGCTTAATCCTGTACTAGCAAAAAGTCCAATTAATCCTTT
>NZ_BTPU01000053.1:0-41872 GCF_036985595.1 Vallitalea maricola
AACTATTTGTATTAGGTACATCTACTAGATATGGTACTTCTAAAAAATCGAATAGCTCTAAATCACCTGTTTTAGATTTGAAGTGACAGAAGTATTTTACTATATCCTTATTTTCAGAACTGTGAAATGAATGAATACTATTGGAAGGTATTAGTATGAACTGTCCCGGATGTACTTGAAATTCTACATTATCGACCTTTCCGTATCCTTCCCCTTCAATGATAAAATATATTTTATTAAAATTATCAATTTCATTAATTAACCTCCAATCACTTGTGCAATGATAATATTCTGCATGTATTACTTCAACAATCAACTTGGATAGAATTTCTCTTGCCAGTGCAATATTTGTAACCATTATTATCCCCCCGACTCCTTATTTTACTTAACAATTAAATTAGGACTGTCTCAGTATATTTTAGGTCAATATCCTATAAAGATAACCATAAATATATTTTGTCAGACAGTCCTTATATAATCATACTCTACGCTTTGTCTTGTTTACCAGAATGACTCTATATCATTTAGTCTTTTATTTATTGCTTCCATGAAATAGTAGTCTCCGCAGATCCAGTATAATTCTCTACCATTGGATTGTTTCAATATACCGCTACAATTTATATCTTCATTGATATACTCTTCTGTGGCCAGCTTTTCGATTATCTTATCTGCCCAATCTAATAACTCTTTGTCATCGTCATACTTTGCTATTTCAATAAAAGCACATGCTGCAACTGCTGCTGCTGAAGTATCCTTTGCCTCTACTTGGCCCTCTGGTAATCTGAAATCCCAAACAGGTACAATAGTTTCTTTTATATTCTCTATATATTTCTCTGCAAGCTTTTTGGAAGCCTCAAGATATTTCTCATTATGTGTATAACCATAAGCTATGGCAAAACCATATATTGCCCATGTTGCACCTCTTGCCCAATAGGATTCATCAGAATAACCGCAATAATTAGTTCCGCCAATAGGTTCTCCTGTTTTCTCATCGAATCTATAGGCATGATAAACTGAATAGTCATCCCTAATAAAATATTTTAGTGTCATATCAGCATGAGCATTAGCAATATTAGCGAAATACATATTACCTGTAACCTCTGTTGCCCAATATAATAATGGTATGTTCATCATACTGTCGATTATAGCTAACCCTTTACTTTCTGTGAAGAAATGGTTTTTTGAAAGTTCTTCTGATACATATTCAGGTATCTTATCATCAAGTCTTCCCCATGCCCTAATATAATTACCTTTTACCATGAATCTCTTAGCTAGTTCTTCAGCTGCTTTTATCCCTACTCTTTTTTGGTTAACGTCCCCTGTCATTTTGTATAATGCTACAGAATATGGTGAATATAAAAAACCAAGGTCATGCATAGTATTCATAGGTGTGTCAAATATTTTATGATAGTATTCATCATAGAAACCATTTAACCATTTAAGGTATTCTGTATCTTTTGTATCCATATAGGCTAAACAAGCCATACCAGTATAAAATGAAGGTGTCCACACAAATATATGTGATAAATCTAAAAATTCATTATGTACATTTTTTGCGGAAATCTTGAAATAATTACCGTCTTCGCAAGCTGAATATTCTCTCAGGTTATCTTTTATTATATTCATGTTATTCAACGTCTTATTGTTACAAAGCTTTTTCAGTTGTTCCAATCTATCTTTTGTCATTGCAATATTACCCCTTCCTTTTTACTCTTTTATCGGTTTTTTTATAATAGAATCTATATCTAATTGTCTCTCTTCTTTATTTATTACTAATATATCGTTACTAGTTCTTACAAAAACAGGTGCTCCTTGGAATTTGTATTTTTCATCAATACTTCTATTTCCAGGAATCCAACCCATATCGACTCCAAATTTATTATTATCTTTTCTTCCATAAATCTTATATATTTCGTTAGAATAATAATCCTTGATAGCCCAATGAGTATTGTCTTCAACCCAAATACAATTATCTCCTAATAATACTGCTGTTTTATCATATTCCTTGTTGAATTCATTCCAGAATTCCTCATTAATTAAATCTGCACTTTCTATTAGATACAAGAAATCATGAGCATGCCAAGCTGTACAAGGAGCCACATCCTGCTCTGCTTTCCAACCTGTTGCGGATACAAAGTATCCTCGTTTTGTTTGATAGAATGCATATGTTTCGTTACTTTCTTCAACAAATTTTCTTATTTCTTGGCTTTCATGATATTGTAAACATTTTGACATACCCAATATGGTCATACCCATTCCAGCGATTAACATTGGCTCATCTAGTCTTTCCCATTTACCATTAACTTTGTAGTACATTTTATGTAATCTTCTTTTCCCATTTTCATCTACCCAAGAAGATCTAACTATCTGCTTACATATCGCAACAGCTTGGTCCAAAAATCTTTTTTCATTATATTGTTCATAAGCTTCAATAAGTGGACATATCATTAATCCATAATATTCTGTTGGCTCAACAACATCATTTTGCTCAAAACATATATTTCTGTATGTAGCCACGCTTTCCTCATCTGGGAAACCTGTTCTATGGAAATTTTTTATCATGAAATCTATATCTTCTGGTAATTCATCTTTGAAACGGTAATCATCAAATGCCTTCTGGAAAATTAATTTACTCCATATTCTTGCATAATCCTGATTGCAACAGCTATCATTTGATGGTCTTCCTTTTCCCCATCCATATGTACCTATTAAATTCTTTAAAATAGCTTTTTTGATTAATTCCAGTTTATCACTGCTTAAATATTCTTTACCATAATATGCTGTTAGTCCTAATGATATATTTGCAACTGCATTATGTATCAGACCACTTTGTAATGTTTCTCCTACTTGAAATCCCACGTGCTTGTATTGACTGTTTTCCTGAAAAGAAGTAGCTTGAAATTCGATAAGAACATCCAACAGTTCTTTTGCTTCATTGTTCATTTTTTTTGATAGTGCACAAGCTACTCCTGCTAAAAATGGGGCTGCAAAAGTACTATGCCCACAAGTAAAATCTTGTAATCTGTATGGATTGCTTCCCCATACAGAATGATTATGAAAACCGTATATGGCTCCATTATCTTGTACCCAAGATTTTATCCAATTACCCAGTGAACCTGCATTTATTTTAATATTTTCTACCATCTCATTCACCTCTGATTAGTTGATAATCTATTAGATTATTTTAATATTTACTAAGTTAACTAAATTATAGAATCAGGGTAAACAAAATAAAACCCTAAATAATTGACATTTAGGGTTCATTATAAACTTAAAAAATATTATCCTATTTATTTTAATTTTATTCTTTATGTTACAATAGACATTGATGAATTAAGAGTAACACACTTTTGCTATTCTGGATTAATCCTTATATTTATTAAGTGGAATATGACAATATCCATTAGGATTTTTATCAAGGTATTTTTGATGATATTCTTCTGCATTGAAGAAGTTTTTTAATGGTTCTATTACGGTCACTATAGGTGAATCATATTTTTCCTGTTCTCTGTTTCTGGAATCTTCTATTATCTTTTTATCATCTTCATTGGTATAAAAAATTCCAGTACCATATTGTGAACCTATATCTGGTCCTTGCCTATCTTTAACAGTTGGTTCTACAATTTCCCAATAAGCTTCCAACAACTTATCAAGACCTATTATCATATCATCATATTCAACATATACAGCTTCATAATGTCCTGTTGTAGAGGTACATACTTGTTCATAAGTGGGACTTACTACATTACCGTTAGCATAACCTACTTTTGTAAATGTTACACCATCCAATAGATTAAAATAGGCTTCAATTCCCCAAAAACAACCTCCTGCAAATACAATTGTATTCATAATAATTTCCTTTCTTAACAATAAAATATAATGTTCAAGTTATTATCAAAATGATTGAGTTTTATAATCAACTTAAATTTACATTTATAGATATTATTATTGTATATGGTAATTATTATTCCGTCAATAAATGATATTCCAGTTTCCTATCCTATATATTTGCACAAGCCAATATTATTCATCTATCTACTGCTATTTGGAAAGTGAATTAGGGTTTATTACTATAATTTTATAAACCGAACATTTTTTCTTTTAGTTCTAGATAGTATAAGTAATCTTCTTCTTTAACGTTGGGTGGACATCTGTGGTCGCAAAATGGTATGTAACCACCTTTTTCAACATATGGGACTAGAGTTTCCATATATGCTTTGATCGCTTCTTTTCCTGCACCTAATTGCATTTTATCGAATCCGCCCATTATTCGTAGTTGTCCTTCGTATTGGTCTAGTAATTCTCCAGGGTGTGAACAGCCGTTGACTTCAAAGGGGAATAAACAATTAATTCCTCCTTCTAATAAATATGGGAGGATAGGTCTAACGTCTCCGTCACAGTCAGTGTACCAGAGGTCTATTCCATATTTCATTAATTTCTTCTTTATTCTTTTGTATCTTGGCATTACTATATCTCGGAAGAATGGTACTGATACTATTGGTCCGTTTTTGAAGCATATGTCTTCCCAGCCAGATGCGAAGTCAAAATCAAAGTGTGGTAAAACTTGGTCTAGGAAATCTTCTACTAATAGGCAACATGTCTCTACCATATCTTCAACCATGTCTGGATAATCGTAGCAAGCGTAAGCTAATCCTTCAAAAGTTAGCATATCTCGAATTTTCCCAATCATGGAGCCGCAACCGACTCCTAGTGGATAATCTCTATCAATGGGGTGTTGTTTTTTTAATGATTCTATATCAATGATTCTTTTGGGGTCATCCCTTCGAAATCTTTCTTCTTTACATTTTTTCCAGTCTTCGGGTGTGACAATAGTAGCTTTTATGAAATGAGGTATAGTATCGTGAGCATCTTTTGGTATTTCTGCCAGTAATCCATCTTCATTAATTAAGATATTGGTTGCTTCTCTTTGTTCAATAATTTTACGTTCAAAGGCAGGACTCATCCACGTGTTTCCATTGATACAAGCAAATTTGTCGAAATTGAAAAAGATATCTGCTTGTTCGTTACTGGTGATATTATTGTCTTTGAATAATTTCCATTGTTCAAAGTTTTCATCCCAATAACCGAATTCCATATTGAAACATCTGTCCACAGGTTTGTAGTGCATTTGATTATTGAATCTTTCCCTATCAGTCATTGTTCCTTTCCATTTATCCTTTATAGGTTTTAATTGCATAATATTCCCTCCTACAATAACTAGTTTACAATCATCTATAATATGCATTATAATATATATTAGGTGGGATTTCATGATATTAAATGATATAAAAATATAATAATATTGAACCTGTAATGAATATTAATTAATAATGATATGTTGATAAGATATTGAATTAGTTAGAAGGTGAATCATAAAAATGGAAAGTTTGTATGGTCTAAAAAATAATTCTTGGTCAAAGCATCATTATATTAGTCGGAGAGCTTCTTCTATATTTTATGAACTACAATCTGGTGGAAAGTTCAATTGTTCTCCTGATTATAGAACAGACCGTAATAATCATAATACAATGTTATTATTGTTAACAATAAAAGGGGTTGGATATCTGGATTATAGGAACAAGCATTATAAGTTGACTGAGAATACAGGATTTATAATAGATTGTTCAGAACATCAGATATATTATTCGGATAAACATGATCTCTGGAATATGGTTTGGATTCATTTTAATGGGTGTCAAAGTAAAGCTTATGTACAAGAAATATTGCATAGGATGGGACCTGTTTTTGAAGATAGAGATCATAGTATAAGGAATATGATTTTTGCTGTACTTAGTCTCCTTGAGAGTCAAGATAGAAATATGGATATGCTGTTTTCTAAGCATATAGTTAATATAATGAGTAGTATTATAATGACAGGTATACGAGAAGGATATGATACTGTCAAAGAGGATATTATTGATGAAGTGATATCTTATATTAAGATGAACCTTAGTAAGAATATTCAGTTAGAGGATTTATGTAGGTTTGTTGGAGTAAGTAAATCTTATTTGATAAGAAAATTCAAGAATGTGACAGGCTATAGTCCTTACGAATATATATTACTTCAGAAATTATCTGAAGCAAAAGTTTTATTGATTCATTCAGATAAGAGAATTCACGAGATAAGTTTATCAGTAGGCTTTGAGAGTGTCAGCCATTTTATAAAGTATTTCAAAAAAATAGAGGGGATAACCCCTCTGAAATATAGACAAATATGGTCTTGATTATTTACCGTAAACTGGTCCAAAATTATTACATGCTCTGTAGTCTGCACCTTGTAAATCGTCAAGTCCGAATGCACCCCAAGTTTTAGGTCTGAAGATTCTTTCTTCTGGTACATTGTGCATAGCTACAGGTATTCTTAACATAGATGCTAGTGTGATCAGGTCACCACCAATATGTCCGTAACTTATGGCACCGTGATTAGCTCCCCAGTTGTTCATTACAGAATATACATCTTTGAAAGCACCTTTGCCTGTTAAGTTTGGTGCAAACCAAGTTGTTGGCCAAGTTGGGTCAGTTCTCATGTTAAGTACATCATGAATGTCTTTATCAAGGTCAATAGTATAACCTTCTGCTATTTGTAGAACAGGTCCAAGACCTTTTATCATATTAACTCTTGCCATTGTTACAGGCATTTCACCATCTGTTTTAAATGTTGAAGAATATCCGCCGCCTCTAAAGTATCCTAAGCTTGCTGGTCCCCAAGTAGTGACATCTAAACATTTTTTAGTTTCATCTTCAGTAATTTCCCAGAATGGTTTCATTGCTGGTTTTCCATCTCTTGATTGTTGTCCTGTTGCATCAAGAGTAGTAGAACCTGAATTGATTAAGTGGATAATTCCGTTAGCACCTTTGCCTGATAATTCTTTTCCAGTAACACGTTTTACTGAATCAGGACTCCAATAAGTTCTTACATCTGAGAATATCTGAGCTGTTCCAGTAAGTAAATGTCCAAATAACATTGGTACTGCATTCAAGCAGTCATTTTCTGTAGCGAATACAAATGCTTCTCTAATACCATTCCAATCAAAGGATGAATTAAGGATTGTTTCCATGAAGTCACCATTAGGCATGAAATCTGTCCATTGTCTTTGACCTTGGAATCCACCAGCTATTGCATTATGTCCACATGATTCTTCAATATAACCTAACTCTGCTAGACGAGGGTTACCAACCATTAAATCTTTTGCTATAAGAGTCATCTTAACAACAGTTTCCCATTCTTGGTCTTTCTGCTCTCTAGTATGTATCAATTCCTTATCGTTACGGTCTTCACCTTCAACACAATTTTCTTTTACCCATTTGATAGCTTTTTCGTATTCAACTGGATCATATATCTTATTATCTATACGTCTAATGAATTCAGACATATCAACATATTCATTTCTCATACCAAGATAATCTTTGAAAAATGCTGGATTAACTACAGAACCTGCAATTCCCATTGAAACACTTCCAAGAGATAAATATGATTTACCTTTCATATTAGCAACAGCTAATCCTGCTTTTGTAAATTGTAATAATTTTTCTTTTACATCTTCTGGTATTGTTGTATCTTCTGCATCTTGAACGTCTTTTCCATATATTCCGAATGCTGGAATACCTATTTGGTCATAACCCGCTAATGCTGCTGCAAGATATACTGCTCCTGGACGTTCAGTTCCGTTAAATCCCCAAACAGCTTTTGGTGTTGATGGATCCATATCAAGTGTCTCAGTTCCATAACACCAGCAACGAGTTACAGTGATAGATACTCCAACTCCTTCTGCTGCGAATTTATCAGCACATTTTGCTGACTCAGCTACCCCACCTATAGTTGTATCAGCTATAACACACTCTACTGGTAAACCGTTAGGATGGCGAAGATTCATTTCTAAAAACTCTTTGACGCTTTTTGCCATATCCATTGTTTGATCTTCAAGGGATTCTCTAACCCCATTACGTCTACCATCAATTGTTGGTCTAATTCCTATCTTTGGCATTCTGCCTTGTAACCTATTTGTACCTGTCATAAAATATTCCTCCTTAAAATTTATTAACCTTAACCCCTTTAATAAAGGGGTAGTACGAGATTGAAATTAATATGAAACAACTATAGTAATCGTTTACTATGAATACAAAAAATATAAGAATATACATCTTTTATATATACTTTGTTTCATTATATGACACTTAAATATATGTCATACACTAGTTAATATAAAAATAAAAGAAATCAATTACACAATGTATAGTAATCGTTTTCTTTTATTATATAATCTTTTTATTATTTTATCAAGTCATTTATCCACAAAATACATAAAAAATCATATATAATGATTAAAAAGATAAAGGCAATAAATGTAACATAGTGATTATCATTATATATGATTTTAATACTTTTATGTTTTCCACTTAATAGTCCTTTTGATACATCTAATAGATAATCAAGCAAAATAGACAAATTTTAAATATACATTATCATATCATACCAAACTGCTCCTCCATGTACAGACTCAGACAACCCTAAACTGGAGAATCCAAATTGCTCGTAAAACCCAATTAAATGTTCTTTACATGTCAATATCAATCCTTTACGGCCTTTTATCATTGCATTATTTATCAAATGTCTCATCAATCTTCCTGCAATTCCCTGATGCTGATATTCTGGTATTACATCAAGACCAAATATGCTCTGATACGTTCCATCGCTAATATGCAATCCAGCATTTTCAAACATTTCGTCTCGAATTGTTCTCTCGTTTGTGACGGCTCCATTAATAAATCCTACAATTCTACCATCCTTCTCTGCCACAAAAAAACTTTCTGGAAATGTATCTATTCTGCTGGTAATAGTCTCCTTATCTGCAGCCTCTGCCGCTTGAAAACAAATTGCCTCAATTTCAACTATGGCATATAAATCCTCTTTTCGGACTTGCCTAATCATATCCATCATACTGCACAACCTTTCTTTTTTATATGCACTCAGCTTTTCCTTCCAACATCATTTTTACTATTTCTTTATCTGTCTGACGCATTCCTTCACGGCCCAAACGACCAACGTTCTTAATGGTAGCTTCAACCCCTTTGGTTACAATACCATCACCACTTTTAAATTCCTGGCCATTTTTATACATATGATATCCTACGATACCAGCTTCAACACTGGAAGCAATTTTTGCAGCACAAGAAGGTTTTGCTCCATCACAGATGATTCCGGATACTATAGCAAGAGAATTAACCAATGTATGTGCTATTTCATCATAGCCACCTCCTTGCAGGTAGGCAATACCACATCCTGCTGCACAACCTGCACTAACAGCCCCACAATAAGCGGACAGTCTTCCAATACCTGTTTTTTGATGTACTGCAATTAGATTTGAAATCACAAGTGCTCGATATAGCGTCTCCTTTGATACCGACAATTCCTTTGCATACTCTATAACTGGAATAGAAACTGTTATTCCCTGATTTCCACTTCCGGAATTAATGACAACTGGTAACTCACAACCACTCATACGTGCATCTGAACCTGCTGCTGCCTTTGCAATTGCTCTATTTCTTACATCGTTACCATAATATTTAAAATAAGTAGATCCAATGTTCGCACCATAATCTCCAAGTATCCCTTCTTCAGAAATCTGGGTATTATAATAAATCTGCATATCCAATACTTGCCTTACATCATCTATTTCACATGAATCAGCAAAGTCAATTATGTCCTTAATGTTCAAAAGTCTCTTATCCATAAGCCTATTCTTTTCCTGAAATTCATCGTTAAAAGACTCTTGATCCGTATTCTCCAAATCTACTAAAACTTCTCCGTTTTTTTCTACATACACAATATTCGTATGGTAATTACTGATTCTTACCTTAACTGATTCAGCTTTATAAAAAAGAGTTACAATTATATCAAATACTAATCCGTTATCAAGCACTGTTACATTTACTGGCACATCCTTTTGAAACTTCTGCATATCCTCTTTTTGCTTTTCAGACACTTCTGAAATAACTTCAAGCATTTTTTCTGCCTTTCCTCCTACAATACCAGACACAACAGAGGCTTCAATACCCTTCATTCCGTTTGTATTTGGAACAACCACACTCTTGACATTCTTTACAATATTGTCACTGACCCCAATATCTACCCGATCTGGCAAATTACCTAGAACTTCTCTAGCTTTTGCGCCCGCATATGCAATTGCAATAGGTTCTGTACAGCCCATAGCTGGAACTAGTTCTTCCATCAAAATCTGTACATAAGCTACATATCTTCTATCATCTTTATTCATATTATCACTCCACTTCTGTCATTATGAAAATTCTTTATAATTTTATCAAAACATATCAGGCTTATAGAGTAAAATAATAATGGCAAGTCATATTTCATTTTTTATCTTCAAGTATCTCTACAATCGTTTTCTCAGTAGCTACCATACCTGGTGATGCAATCATCCCCATATTTTTCATGGTTTCTTCTGGCGTGGCTCCGTTAATTCCATGTGCATTATAAATATATACACCATTCATCGCCATATTCACTGAAGAATATGCGGCATCCACTGCCACTACTCCTTTCATGGTACAACCCTGATTTCCACCGTCACAAATCATACCGGTTATACTGCTTGCCATATTATTAATTGTCATTACCATATTCTCCTTGTTACCACCTCGAAGATTGACCAGACCACATGCCATACCTGTTCCTGCTGCAATAGCACAGCCACAAAAAGCTGACAATTTTCCAGAATATTCTTTGATATACATACATATCAGATAACTCAATGCCGTTGCCCTTAACAAAGATTCTTCTGAATAATTGTTTACTCTATAGGAGGCAAACAATGGCATAGTGGCAATTATTCCATGTGCCCCTGACCCAGTAATGCTCATCGCTGGTTTTGAAAGCCCAATCACTCGAGCCTCAATAGCAGCGTTACAGAAGAGAGAAGCTGTCTTTTGTTCATCATTAGAAATAATTTCTCCCCCATTTGCTTCAAGCAGATAACGTGCAAATGTAGTTTTATTGCTATTAATACCTTCCAATAATAGCTCCCAATTCAAATCATAAGCCTCTTTAATGAATTGAATTTCATCCAGAGATACAGTGTTTGCATAGTCGTAAAATTGCTCTAATGTATATTTATGAATCAGGTGATCATTTTCCATTTGATTCCCCACTGGTTGTTTTTTAACATATATAACCTTTCCATTCTCTGTAATTTTAACAATATTGGTATGGGTATCCCGTATTGTAACTGTTGCCTGGGAATCTTCACCCATAACTTTTGCTTCTATGAAAATTTGACTGGATATCTCACTCATATCTACAACAATTTTCCCTTGTTCAACAAGCTGCTTTGCTTTTTTCGCTTCCTCCTTAGAGATGCCTTCTAAACATTCCAGACCCTTTTTGGGATCAGCAGCTACTGCTCCCAATGCTGCCGCATGATAATTACCGACCTCATCGCTACCTGGAATACCACAAGTAAACGCATTTTTATACATACCGCTATTCATCCTTAAAAAAACTTTCTCTACATTACCTTTTATCAGACATCTTGCGGTAGACACTGCTAGAGCAATTGCTCCAGGCTCTGTCACTCCCAGTGCCGGTCTCATATCTTCTTTAATTAACTGGGACAATATGTGCATATTCTTCCTCCTCTAGTATATATAATCATAGCAAAAAGCTATGTTAATTATTATGTTACATACTATTTACTTTTCTTATATGGATACTTTTTGTATCTTTTAAATTCATATTTGTTATGTTATACTAAACAATAAGTTATAATGATTTCATTTGAAAGGACAGAACAAAGGATGGATTTTGGACTCAATATTGAGCAAAAACAACTAACTTCATATAAAACAATTTTGTCTTCCGAGATTCTTCAAATGCCTTATACGGACTTAGAACAATATCTATACGAGCAAACATTAGATAATCCCATACTTGATATAATGCCTGCATATATAAAAAACACCGATCCCGCAATTCAGGAAATCAATCAATGGATTAGTTCACATGATGAACCTGACCGTTATTACAAAAAGAATTTTGAATCCAGCAATGATAGAACTGTAAATTGGGTTGAAGCTCAAGAAATTAAAGAGACTCTACAAAATCATCTGTGGAGTCAACTACTCACCCGTTTCTGGCCAAATAACTGGGAAACTCCCCTTCGTTATATTCTTGATAGCCTAGATGAAAAAGGTTACTTTACAGACTCACTGGAATTACTTACTAAACAATATTCCATTTCCATAGATCAAGCAGAAGAAATGCTGACTTTGGTTCAAAGCTTGGATCCTGCCGGTATTGGTGCACGAGATCTTGAAGAGTGTTTATGTCTGCAATTAAGACGCCAAGGAATTCTAACTTCTGATTTTCAAACTTTTATTCATTCCAACTTGAATTTGATAATAAAAAACCAACTTGCTGCCATCACACGAAATACAGGACTTCCACTAGATACTGTTAAGAATTACTTTAACATAATTCAAAATTTAAATCCATGGCCAGGGGCTCTTTTTTCCTCTTTTGAAGAAACATTATACGTTACACCTGATGTTACAATCAGTAACACCGAAAACGGATTTGAAATTCAGTTAAATGATTCCATCATTCCTAAAATTATATTCAACGACTACTATATCAAACTCTATCAGGAAAATGAAAACAGCGAAGTTCACGAGTATCTTCAAAAGAAAATCCAACAAGCCAAACTTCTTGAGCAATGTATCCAACAACGTTTTTCTACACTTACCTCCATTATCAAGACGTTATTAAACATGCAGCAAGAATTTTTCCATAATGGTCCTAGTTATTTAAAGCCTTTAAAACAATCAGATATCGCGGATATTCTTGGAGTCCATGTATCAACTATAAGTCGAGCATGTAACCAAAAGTATTTAAGATGTTCCTGGGGGACTTTTCTATTGAATTATTTTTTTGTAAGAGCAACTTCTGTTACCAAATCTGCTTCAACTACTTCACTTGTAACTACCTTGGATGTTAAACAGGCTCTGTGCAAACTCATTGAACAAGAAGACAAATCAAAACCTTATAGTGACCGAATCTTAGCCGAATTACTTTCCGAACAAGGATTCCAAATCTCACGCCGAACTATTACTAAATATCGCAAAGAACTATCAATACCCGGAACCCCCGTTCGGAAAATTTACTAATTGGATTTTTTATTTAACACTATCTTTATATCAAAAGTTATCGTTCCATCTTCACAAATAAAACAAGGTAACCCGAGTCTATCTGTACCATGAATTTCTGCATAAGCTTCGCTAGTTTCCCTCAATTTCAAATATTGCTTCAGATCTGCATGACAAGACAAGATGTCCTTAAAATCTGTCTCAATATTTGCTTCCGCAAGTTGATTGATTGCCCACAAAGTATCTGGACACAAATGACTTCCTATCACTTTAGCTTTCATTATTATTCCCTCCAACTCTAATTTTGATGTTGACCATGTTATTTTAATGCAATAGCTTCAATTTCACACAAAACTCCTTTTGGAAGCGTCTTTACTGCCACACAACTACGGGCTGGTTTTGATATGAAATAATTGGCATAAACCTCATTGAAGGCAGCAAAATCTGCCATATCTGATAGAAAACAGGTAGTCTTGAATACCTTTTCCATTTTACTTTTAGCTGATTCTAAAATCGCTTTTACATTTATACAGCTTTGCTCTGCTTGGGCTGTTATACCTTCTGGAACTGTACCATCATCTGGATTTACTGGAATCTGACCGGATGTATAAATGATCCCATTCACCTCAAATGCCTGAGAATAGGGACCAATTGCACCAGGTGCCTTCTCTGTATTTATTACTTTCATATTAAAATCCTCCTTTAATTCTGAATATTAATAATATTGTTCTTTTTTATGAAACGGGCGAGTTCTCTGACAATACTCCCCGCCTCATTTGCATAATAATATCAATTAAGACTAGTGCTAATTAAATAGCTTTTTTAGTCAACCAATTTTTCCCTTCGACCACACGAGTAACCATCATTGATGCAATGGTGTCACCTGAGGCATTAAGGCAGGTGGCTGGTGGATCAACTAAAAACCCAATGGTAGCAATAAGTGGAAATGCTTCTGCCGGAAATCCAAACAAACTTACAATCAACATCTCTCCTACAAGACCACCTCCAGGTGCCCCGGAGAGAACAAAAGCACTCAAAATTGCTACAACGATAGACATTGCATAAGTTCCTACTCCTGCATATGGAATCTGGAATATTCCAAATAGAAAAGCTATCTTTGTAATTGATGAAAGCACAGATCCATCCATATGCATCGTTGCTCCCATAGGAAGCACAATATTACTGATATCTTCCGAAACTCCAATTTTTTTACAGGCTTCCATATTTACTGGAAGAGTTGCCACAGAACTCTGTGTACCAAAGGCTGTTATAGCGGGATTTAAAATATTTTGTAGCATCCTTTTTACACCAAGTTTCCCTCCTGCAAGGTATGCATAAATCGGAAAGAATACTACTGCATATACAAGACATAACGGGTAATAGACTAATACCACACGTCCATAGTCCCCAATAAGTTGAGGTCCAAACTCACCTACCAGATTAGCAAAATATGCACCAAGACCTATTGGAGCTAATTTCATAATCATACTAACCATCTTCATAATAACTTTATTAAGATTATTTAAAAGTTTACCTACCGGGCTTTCTTCTCCACCTGTTGCTGCTACTGCCAAACCAGTCATTATCGCAAACACAATAATCGGCAACATATTCTTCCTACTAAGAAGACCCGCAAAATCATTAACAGTCACTGTTTTAACAATCATGGAACCGATACTAGTAGCTTCCTCCATCTCTGCACTGCCCATTGAAATGGTTGTATTAGCTGCTGGTGGAAAAATATTTACCGTTACCAATACCAACACTGAAGCAATTAATCCAGTTGCGATAAAAATCAGCACCAAACTTCCAAGAATCTTGCCCAATCGTTTCATATTCAACATACTACCCACTGCGCTTGTGATGGACACAAATACCATTGGGACAACGATTGTAAACATAAGGTTAATAAAAATATCCCCAAGTGGTGCAAGAACTGTTGCTTTTTTCCCCATAACCGCACCAATAATAGCTCCTGTAACAATACCCGCCAATAGAATCAGCGGAAAACGATAGCTTTTCCAGACTTCTTTCTTGTTCATATCTTTTTCCTCCGTTTCATTAAAGTAATTGCTGATTTTCTTCTAACCCCAAAGTTTTTTTACACTAAATTCATCTCATCTTTACATTTCCAATTTATTAATCTTCTAAGTTGTCAACAGCATCTTTAAGCTGTTTGAGTGCTATTTTCAATGTTTCTCGTGGACAAGCAGCATTTAGACGCATGAAACCTGACAGACTTCGTCCAAAAGTATACCCTTCATTCAAACCAATTTTTGCTTTGTTAATCATGAAATCTCGAAGCTCCTCATTATTCATTCCAAGTTCACGGCAATCCAGCCAAACCAGATAAGTAGCATCTGGTAAATTGGGTTTAATCTTAGGTATGTAAGCATTACAATATTCCACAATAAAATCGAAATTCCCTGAAATATATTCCAAAACTTGTTCCAACCACTCTTCTCCCTCTCTATACGCCGCTTCCATTGCAACTGAACTGAATGCATTGTTCCTATGAACATCCATATTTCCCCAGAAATTGTCAAATGCTCTCTTCATTTCCAGATTCGGAAAAATGGTGGTAGAAGCCTGTAATCCAGCTAGATTAAACGTCTTGGTTACAGACACACATGTAATAATGCTGTCTGCTATCTCTTTAGAAATTGTAGCAGTACGCGTATGATTTTTTTCATGAAAAATTAAATCAGAATGAATTTCATCAGATATCATTAATACATCATTAGCAATACAGATTTCAGCCATTTTTTTAAGTTCTTCTGGTTTCCATACAATCCCCAATGGATTATGTGGGCTACAAAGCATGAAAATTTTACAATCCTTAACCTTCTTTTCAAAATCCTCAAAATCAATAACCCATGTTCCATTTTTCTCTACTAATTGATTTTCTACAACTATACGATTCAATGCCTCTGTAATGTCATAAAACTCGGAATATACAGGAGTCTGAATCATAAGCTTATCTCCCTCATTAGTAAAAATCTTAATAATTGCTGACATTGCTGGAACAACGCCTAAACTCCAACTCATTAGAGATGTATCTGGTGCCCAATTGTACTTCTTCATCTCCCACTCTTTTACCGCTTCAAAGTAACTTTCTGGCCGTGAAGTGTAGCCCCAGATTCCTTCTTCTGCTTTCTTCATGCAAGCGTTAATAATTGGTTGTGCTGTTTGAAAATCCATATCTGCTACCCAGAGAGGAATTACATCCGACGTTCCAAATTTCTTGACACGTTCATCATATTTAGACGATCTGTTTTTACTACGGTCAATTACTTCATCAAAATTGTACTTCATAAATAAACATCCTCCTTTCTTTCTACCTCTTATCTCTTACACTTATATATAACGCAAATATCGTGCCAAATTTTTAGGAGTACCATATTGTTCCAGATTAACTATTAAATTAATATGTATAACCTTTGTTTGAATTAATTGCTAATGATTTGATAACTCAACATATATTCAATCTTACCCATTTCTTCCTTATCATATAATAAGTTGACTTTTGTTATTTTATTTGCAAGTAAGAATGTATGATTTTCTGTTCTTTAGTTGTTGCGAAATTGGTTAAATTGGTCAATTATGTTTAATAGGTCAAATTCTTTATTGAATTTTAACCATTTTCCATCAGTAAACATACTCCAAATATAAAAAAACAAGGATGCTTACTCATCAAGTTCCGCACCCTCATCTTTTCTTCTTATACCCCTTTTTTATTTAATTCTTGCCAATACTCTCTACCTTTAATCGTAATCCGACTTCCTCCTCTACCTCGACCAATAATTGCAAAACCAAGATCCGCCAATTGTATCAGTATTTCTCTCACCTGTTTTTGAGAAATAACCAAATGTTGTTTTTTTGCCATTTGTAAAATTTTTTCACGACCGATATATTCATTCCTTTCACTTGCTTCATACAATTGCTCCAACACAAAATCAAACAAGGAAGTGGATTTTTTTAGAGGAATCTTCTTTTCTAATTGGTCACTATTTCTAGTTAATATTTCTTCTTTTTTTTCACAAACCATATTTTTCATTTTAAACATAGTCGGTGGTAAATCTTCAACCTCCACCATCTGTTTTCCCAGATAATTAAAATACTCTACTGCATTTTGAAGCTCCCTAACATTACCCGGCCAAGAATATTGTAGTAGAAATTTCTTGACTTCTTCTGACAACTCAAAAGTCGCATCAAACATAGTTTTAAAGTTATCAAGAAGCAGCAAAATGTCCGTACCACGTTCTCTAAGTGGAGGCACCAAAACTGTCAACGCATTTAGTCTGTAATACAAATCTTTTCTGAAACTTCCATTTTTAACGTTTTCCTCCAAAAATTCATTAGTCGCAGCTACAACACGTACATCAACTCTCACAATCCGACTACCACCAACCCTCATAACCTCTCCTTCTTGTAAAACTCTAAGCAACTTAACTTGCATTGCAAGGCTCATACCCTCAACTTCATCTAAAAAAAGAGTTCCTTGATGAGCAAATTCAAATAAGCCAAGACGTCCTCCTTTTTTTGCTCCTGTAAACGCTCCTTCTTCATAACCAAACAACTCACTTTCCAACAAATTTTCAGGCATCGCTGCAACATTTATAGGTATAAACGGACCATTTGAACGCTTAGACGCTTGATGAACAGCATGTGCCAATAATTCTTTACCAGTCCCTGTTTCTCCCACAATCAAAATTGGACTCTCTGTAATAGCCATTCTTCTTAGTATTTCTTTTACACGCTTAATAGGCTCTGCCACACCAATTACGTCATCAAATGTGTATTTGGCGTAATGTCCTTTTTGCAGCAACTGCTTTCTCAATTCATTTTGCCGTGATTCCTGCTCATTGAAACGTTGAAGCGTAGCAAAAGCGCCAATACATTCATTTTTTCGCATAACCGGGATAACTGCGATAGAAACATTTGAACCATACAGCTTGGTTACAGATTCAGGAATTTCTTCCTTATTTTTTAATGCTTGGTAAAACGGAATATAGGGAAATACATCTTCACCTCTTTTCCAAAGCACAAATTCCTCTGACACCTTGGCAATTTCACATGCTTTTTTGTTACAAGCAAGTATTTCCCCCTTTTCATTTACTCCTATTAATCCCTCATTCAATATTTCCATAAGAACATGAAACTGGCTTTCTCTACTTCGAGATTTCGCATACATCAAATCGAAACTATAATGATTTGAAGCAACAATTTTAGCATAATTTAAAAATGGCTCTGTTTCCAATAAATTCTCCAGATTAAGCCTAAGCGCCATCTCAATCATCATCCCATATGAACATGGACGGTGATCGCAATCTATAACCATTTTAACGGCATCAGGCACATAACGTGATTCTCCAGGTGTCAATGCGATATCAACCTTCTCATCTAATATAGCTCCAGGATAAAATGGAATAAACCGTAAATGATTCACTCCAAGCGAATTCAGTTGAGTGATTGCTTCACGAGCCATAGTTTCCGTTACATTTACCAACAAGACAGATGTTCCTTCTGGAATTTTCCATAATTGTTCCAATGTTTTCCATAGGAAAGTAACTTCAATGGACATCACTTCGCTATCTATCGGCACATGGCGATCAACTTCTTCTGTAGAGCCATAAGCATCCGTTGAAATGGCAAATAAATCAGCTCTTGGTAACTTTCCTATCGCAGATCCGTCACGCACACTATATACAACAACTTCGGCATATTTACCAAATAAACTTTCTACTTCTTCTGCATATGACGCACCAGCCAATGGGTCCAAGACTACTACCGAAATCTGTTTTTTCATAAACACGAATATCTATTCCCTTCATATTAGTATCAATTCAAAAAATCAATACTCCATTATTTTGTCAAACTTAACTTAATGAATTTTTAACATGATGCAACTATATTAGCATAACCAAAACCAAGTTCTAAATATTCATTACTTGTTCTTCCACAATCAGTAACACTATCTCCTTGAAATAAGATTAATGGGGTTATCTTTGACACTATTTATCATATATACGACTCCTTAATTTATATTTTTGTTAGGCGTCAAAGGACCTGTTAATGTTGAGTAATTTCTTATCTTTTTTCTGTTGCATCGCTTTCTTTTAGATCCTCCCAGACATTTTTATACTCTTTTGCCCTTGCAATAACGTACTCAAAATAGGTATCATAAGGTCCTTGCCAATCAGGATGAACATTAAGCTCTTCTAAGGATTTGCTTTTTTCTATTTGCTCTTCACATTCTTTAACTAAGCCTAGATCAGCTGAGCTTTCTAATAGAGCCTCCCAATTTTCAGGAGATGCATAATTTGTCAACTCCAGCGTAAGTTTTTCATGTCTATCTTCATATTTTTTTCGTGTCATCTTGTATGAAAATTCATAGTTTAAGTTTTCAGGGTTATACACATTAACTAGATCCAATCCTTTCCAAGTAGTCGTCGTACCGCCACCACCAGGGTGTGGACTTATAAGGTCTGGTACCCCATCTTCATTTATATCTTCATACTCAAACATTGATTGACCGTGTCCAAAAAAAGTACTATGCAGCTGATGGCTATCATTGATTGGTCTAAGTACTAATATCATTTGGAGCTCAAAAAAATCTTCGAAGAATAAATAGAGTTCTTCTATTCCATCATCGTCATTATCCTTAACATAGAATTGGCTTAAAAAGCGGTTCTCAACAATAGCATCGTGACGTTCATCATATACAGTGTCATAGACTTCTTCCTCTGAATTCTTTGTTTTGTAAAAGATTTCAAAGTTATTATCGTCATTAGGTAATCGAAAAATATACTCCCCATTACCATAGGTCCGAGATATCTCTAAGCCATTTCTATAAGGTCCTTCCACTGTCTTGCCGTCTCCTTCTGTTAAATCTTCTTGTAAATTCTCTTCTTCGTTTAAATCCCCTTCTTTTTTCATTTTCTCTTCTTCTAATCCAATATCTACTTGCTCCACATTATCTGGAGAAGCTTTTTTGTCAATTATTTTGCTTTCTCTATTTTCTTCTAGTTGTTTAGGAGGGGTGACTGTTTCTTGAACAGGGAGTTTATCATCACATCCACTTATTATGAAGATTGATAGTATAATAAAGACAATCAACGCCAGTCTTTTGTTCAATATTTTAATATTCATAAGCTATTACCTCCAAATTGTCATAAATAGTATAGTAACATGATTTAATTTCACATCTACAAACAACGGTTTACATAATTTTTAGGAGAATACCTTATTCTTTCTGCAAGTGCCTTTATAAAAGGCTCCCCATCTTTTTTTAATTGTTCCAATTCTTCTTGGTTTAGGTAAATATTTATTTCAAACATCCCCACGGTTCCGCATATTACTGATAATAGATATCTTCCTTTATCTTCATATAATATATATTCCATTCTTTTCTTAAGGACTATATTCATATTTATTTCCCTTTCTTTTTACCCGCTAAAACCTCTGTAAGATGAGCTATTTCATCTTTTTTACCCTGTGAAAGGTATGATTCTACAAGCCACTTGTTTGTATGAGAAAAATTCCATTCTAAGTCCATTCCTTTATTTGATAATGTATTAATATCTTTTTTAAAACTCTCAATACTCATATTTAGCGTTATTAAGATAGTTGCTTTTAAATAAAGAAAAATTAACTTCTGGTGTTCGGCACAATTTTCTAGTATTTCTTTCTCATGTTCTTTAATATATTCTAAACCTTTAGCATACTCACAGGTTGTTATGTAGAGTTCAATAGTATCCAAATATACTGCCGCATTATCAGGATCTTTTTCAACAGCACAATGAAGATCTTTCCATACGTTATCCATATCATTCAATGATTTATATGCATCAGCTCTTAAAACCAGAAGTGTGCTTATTGTTCTTTTATTCCTTGCCAGCTCTATAGCCGCTGTGAAATCTTCTATAGTCTTTTGATATTTACCAAGTTTTCTATATGCTCTCCCTCTACTCCAATAACAATCAACTGAAGGTTCCATTTTTATTACACGATTAAATAAAGATATTGCCCCTTCACATTCATTTAATACATTTAAAAGTAACGCTTTTACAGATAGATACTTTAACTTCTCTCCCCCAATTTCAATTGCACTATCAATATCATTAAGAGCTTCTCTATTCATCCCTAAATTACGATTACAAAGACATCTATAATAATAGCTCTCATTATTCTTTCTACTCTCAATAGACTTTGTTAAATATCGTGCTCCTTCTTTATAACAATCACTATTAAATAAATAAGTTCCAATGCTATAATATCCATCGGATACATCTACGCCTAGCATTGCAGCTTTCTCAAAATCCATAGATGCCAGTTTATATTTCTCATAATTCCAACCTAAATAAGTAAGACCTCTTCCGTAGTACCCTCTTCCATCTTCCTTTTTTTCTAATGCCTTAGTATATGATTCAATTGCTCTTTCATGGTCCCCATCATCACATAAAAGTATTTCTTCACTATGGTATTCAAATGTAGGATATCTATCTAAAATATATACCCATAACCCATCATCACCAATTCGCATAATACCATCACGTTTATATGAAAGAGAGAGTTCTGGAAAATTAGGTTCAGTATCCCCCCAATTTGTTTTAGGGATTTCTTTTAGCATCCAAAATACTTCTGTAAACTCTGGTATATCTGATTGGTAAATATCCATGTATAACCTATCTTCTGCTATCATCCCTAAAAAGAACATATACTCTCTTAATACCAAGGATTTATTAGCTTCATAGAAACTTGTTTTTTCAAACATTACCTTTTCTAGTTCCATATCAAGAAGTTTACAACATATTTCGCCATACCAACCTTCTTTATATTTCTCAACTTCATTCTGTATATCTTCTTTTAGCTTACTACCATACTTGTCAAACAAGGTCTTTAATTCATCCTCATTTGAAGTCTCTTTAGCTTTTGATATAAACTCTTCAATGTCTAGGTGGTTTTTTACCATTGCTCCAATAAAATCAACAATCAGTTTTGTTTGTTCATCTGACATATAGGAATATGAAATAAATGTTTTGCTAATGTATTTACTTTGAAAGGTTCTACGCTCTTGTTTTTTTAGTATATCTTTTGACAAATCTTCTATAGTAGCATCAGGATTATTAAGTCTTGCACGTACAAGAATCAAATATCGCTTTTCTATACTGCTCTGTAATTCGCTGTTGCTCATAGCAACCTCAATAGCTTTTTTTATCTTCTGCTCATTACCTGACTCAATGTATTCATACACTTTTTTTATATCACTTTCATCAATATCTGCTACAGCTTCTTTTTTAAATTCTTTTTTTAGAGATTCTATTTTTTTATGATTCACTAATATTTTTGCCCTCCTTTATTTGTTTGTATGATTTAACTCTTTCTATTATTTCTTAATACTAATAGGCTCATAAATTTGTTCGGATGAATACTGATTATCAGGCCAAGGAAGTATTGTCTCAAGTTTCTTATCAGTTTGTCCCCAACCTGCATTGATATACAATGAAAAATCTTTCTTAATATCTGTCCAAGTTATATTTTCAGAAAACTTCTTTAGAAGAATATGAGAATTATCCCATATACTATAGCTATTATACTTAGGTAACCATAACAATAATCCAAAAGGTTCATAATGTTCACAGGAATTAATTAGATTTATTGCTGGAATTAAATAGCATCCCATCTCTTGATAGTGTGGGTCATCTATATTACCATAAACTATTTCGTCATTTAACATAAATTCAGCATTATCTATATCTGTAGGAACAAGACATACCTCTAATTCATCAAAAGTATTAAGTATTATTTTACCAGCTTCACAATTATTAGCATCATAAACGAGTTTTTCTTTGGAAACAAGAAAAGTTTTTAAATCATCTGGTATTTTAATTTTATTATCCAAAAGTAAAACCACTCCTTACCTACTTATCAGATTTCTTTTATTAATTAATTTCATAATAGAAAAAATCTACACCTGCTAATCCATGATTGCAACACCTAAAAAATTAATTATTTCAACTTCTTCAAGCTCTAAAAACTTCTTGCTAAATACATAAATTGTATTTTTAATTACCATTTGATCAATGTATTTGCTTGGATACCATATTTCAATACTGCTTGGTTTAACTCCGTACTTATTTCTTTCTGCCTCAAAAGGTACTTCCCAAAAATCGAAATCACCCTTTGAACTATAGTAATAGTGATACAATATTTTATTACTTTTTAAAAATTCATTTACCTTTTCCCTCCACTTTTTCTCCTCTAAATCATCTGTATCACTTATATTACCTAAAAAAGAGAAACAGGTTTTAGAAAGAAGCCAAAAGCTTCCAATACAATTGTAATCTTCATCTATCTTAGAGTATAAAACTACTTCTTGTGAATTAGTTAATATACATTGGTCATGATTTTGAGATGTTATTTTATAGTATATTTTAGTCATCCTTTATATGCACAGCCTCCGTCTCCTTTTATAATATCAAATATATCCTTTGGTTCAGGTCCTATTATATGAGGTCTTGGTTCTGATGTAAATGCACTAAATGTTATCCATGGTTTTGTTATGCTTTCTTTGTACAGTGGGTTTCCAATATACGTCTTTCCATCATACACTTCAGTTTTCTTAAATTTAATATTATTCATCATGCTTAAATCTTCTCCCTTCATTTTATGTATTTGTCAAGTTACAGAAATTATTAAAATAACATCATTGAATTTTATTTACTATCTGAATAAATCTAGAGTTTTCCTTGTATTTTTCATAAAATTGGGGCTTCCTTAATGCTATGTTTTAAATCCTCCACTTTTGTTACTGCTAACTTTAGCAAATGAAAAAGCTCTTCTTCTTTGCCAAATTGATTATAGATTTCTAAACCTGAAGAATATATGTAGTACTCGTCATTTATTTCCAATGCTTTATTAATGTCAGCTATTGCCTTATCGTAATCATTCAATATAGCATAATTAAGTCCCGATTATTATAGGCCTCATTGCAATTAGGATTTAACTCTATAACTTTTGTAAAATCATTTATTGATTCTTTATAATTTTCTAATTCAAGGTATGTAAAGGCTCTATTATAATAAGCATTTTCATTACTAGGAACAAGTTCTATTGCTTTTGTATAATCTTTTATAGCGGCTTCATAATTTTTTAATTCGTGACATATAAGCCCTCGATTATTATAAACAAATTCATAATCAGGTTCTATCTCTATTGCTCTTGTATAATCCTTTATGGCTGCTTCATAGTTTTCTAGATTGTAATATACAAGCCCTCGTCCAACATAAGCATCTACAGTATTGGAATTTAGCTCTATAACTTTTGAAAAGTCCTCTATTGATTTTTCATAATTTCCTAGTTGATTATAAGAATGTCCTCTGTTAAAATAGGCATTTTCATAATCAGGTACTAACTCTATTGCTTTTGTATATTTTTCAATTGATGCTTCATAGTTTCCGAATCGATCTTCTCTATTTCCTTGATGATAGTACATCATTGCCTAATTATATACTTGACCTAAGTTTTTATTCATTACAATCCCTCTTTCAATCTACACATTGGCATCACTAAGCCATTTATCAATTTTATTTTTGTTCTTTATTCCACGAGAGAAATATGCCCTATCCATTTTCCACTCAAACTTAACATTAAGCAATGATTGTAGTTCAAGCAGTAATTGTTTTAAATTCATTGGACATACCTTTGTTTCTAGCTTTCCAACTCATTATTTATTGATATATCAATTATTTCTGATCTTCTAACACTAAATACATCTTCCCTGTCTTTTTTATTGTATAGCTGTATCCTCCATCCAAGACCTACTCCATCGGGATTTCCTGCATCAAACAATAATGAAAAATCATCATTTTCTGTAGTAATATAAAAATAAAACTGCCAAAGAATATCTGAAGGAAGAACTAATCCTACATTTTCAGCCCATTTGTTAACGTGACTATTCATTTGAATATTATTATAATGATTAAAAACAACTTTCTCTAAATCATTTAATGTATTATCATCTATGTATAGAAATAATCGTCTTACTATATGAAAATCAGGATGATTCATGTTAATAAAGTCATTAACTACCGTTTCAACAAAATTACTTCCTTCCTTTTCACTTGATAATAACAAAATACAGAAGCTGTACCAAAATTCTCTCACATCATAATTAGAGAATTCCCCAGAAAGTCTATTGAAATATAGCTTGTTTTTTTGTATATAATACTTTTCAAGAACTCCCAAAACAAACTTTACTAGGTTTTTATCAACTGAAAATGGACGCATCCTCTCTATTTCTTTTGTATTAGTCGGTGCATGGACGAATGTTTCTAGTTTTTTGATAAATTTTGTAATCTGCTTTTTACTCTCATTATTATATTTTGCTAGTTCTATATTGTATAGGTTTATTAAATCACTCATTTTTTTCTCCTTTGAAGTCAATACCTCAATTCATCACAAATTATCTTATCTGTATACAAAAAACAACAAACAGTACTGTCTAATGTAGCACTTATTTTTCTTATAATCCCCTTAGTTCAACCATAGCTACAATGTACATCTTTTTATATCCTGACTGTTTTGTTAAGCCAAATTTCTAGCCTTTTAGCATGGTTTTCACGTCCTAATTGTTCATATGCTGTTTTATATAGTTGCATTAATTCAATAGAATTACCATTTTTTTGTCTTGCATTTTTTAATACAATTAATGCTGAAGCCGCGTGATTTGAAAGCAAATACTTCTTAGCGATATCTAAGTAGCTTTCTGACACCAATAACTCTGCTAAACTTAAATCTTCATTTTTAAAAAAACGTTTTTGTGCAAGCACTCCAATGCCATCCATAGTCTGAACATATTTATAGTTTTCAGGTATAATGGGTTTTATAGTTGAGTTTATCCTTCCTCCAGATTCTATTTTTAAATTATTATCCACATCTATACCAATTACTTCTACTAAGTTGTCCCACTGCTTTTTTTCTTTTTTAGAAAGCCTATTAGGATTCGTGATTTTCCTATCTTTTAATTGTGCTTTCAATATATTAGTTAGTGCCTGAGCTGTATTATTGCCTAACCATTGTGCACCATTTTCTCCAGGTGCAAATGAAACACACATATAATCATCATTATTAAGCTCTGGAGCCAAATTCACCCATGAGTAATTCAAACCATCATAACCGTTATAGGAAAAAGGGATTAATTCAAATGGTATATCATCATAGAAAAGTTCTGGTGTATAGTCTACCTCATAGCCATCATCTCCAAAATATGCATGTAAAACAGCTGGTGACAGATTATATAGCATATATGCCACTTCATACGCTCTTTCATAGCTATCTAAGAAACTCTCTGTATTTGTATCTATATACTGTAAGATTTTTCCCATTGTATCTGGTATCTTAATATTGTCAATCAAATGTATCACTTTTTTCGCCTCCTTTTACTGCATATATTTCTAACTTTCATTTATAATATTATGGTAATAATACTTATCTAGTACTGTTTTATCAAACTACATAACTTGTCCTCCCCACACTAATTCAATTTCCCATTCTTTAAAGGGTTCTATAGGTTTATAATCTGATATAATGTATCTTTTCAACATATCAAAAGCACGATTTGTTGCATGCTCCTTATTTCCTACCTCTCCAGTTATAGGATTAATATCCATTGTATTAACTAATACTGCATATACTTGCTCAAAAGGAGTTCCTGTTTGAAGCATAGTATTTAATATCTCTTGAGGTTTTAAGGGTATTGCTTCATCACTGCATGTTATAAGCTGGTTAGTAAAATCTACCACTGCCCTTTGCCAAGGTAAATGATTTTTATATGAAAAATACTCTTGATTAAAGCTTAGTTCTGTTTTAAAGTCTTCATCGCATATAGTTGCTAACCATTGTTCATCATAATACTTGAAAAAACGTTTATCTTCATAACCCCAATTATTTTGTGTGAAATAAATTGCAAAAAGCTTAACTAAATACTCAGGATTATTTATAAGGTATTTTCTATAATCTATATCACTATAACGAAGAATTAATGTTCCATTAGCAATTAGAAATGCATAATGCCTAACAGGTGAACGGTCATCTTCATCAAGTTGATTAATCCCTTTTAACTCCATAATTATTCCTCCTTATACATCTCTCCAAAAGTGAAAAAACAAGACACAACCTAAGTCCGTATGTATTCTTTTCTTCGTAGATTAATAATTATCCCTAATAATAGACTTTACAGTTTAACAGGTCTTCTAGTTCTTTTTTTCTTGCTTCTGGTATTGGCGTCATACTTAGTACAAGTCGTTCTAAACTTGTACTTTTTTTTACTTCATCCGATAAATATTCAACTTCTGATTCTCCTAAGTCTACATATCGAAGGCGCTTTAGTTCCCAAAGCTCATCTGGAATATCAGTTACACCGCTCATGTAACAAGAAAGATACTCTAAATTTTCAAGCTTATTTATCGCCTTTGGCAATGCTTTTATTTCTTCATTAAAGGCTAGCTCTACTTTTTTTAATTGTTTCATTTCCAATATAACCGCTGGAAAACTCGTCATTTTTTTGTTACCACCAATATTGATTTCTTCTATATTTGTGAGGTTTAATAATTCTTGACAGCAAGGTCATATTTTCTTTCGTCTGATAATGTAGTACCAGTAAGATCAAGACTTTTTAATTTTGGTAGGTAAAATATCGCATCTGGAATCTCTTCAATACTGGAATTGGCAAAATTAAGATACATTAAGCTCTTTATTTCCCAAAATGAATCTGGTAATTTTTTGATTGCACAATTGGAGATATCAAGTTCCCTTAAATTTTTTAGTTGTGCAATTGTCTCACTCACAGATTCAACTTTTCGATTGCCACTCAAATTTAGTCCTATAAGGCTTAAAATCTTATAAATCACATTTGGAATTTCAGTAAACTCGTTGTATCTAAAATTTAAATATGTAAGTTTATACATTCTGATATTTCTTCTGGCAGTAAACTCAGCTGATTATCAGCTAATACTAATTCTTGTAACGCCTCTAATTTCAGTATGTTTGCGGGCAATTCTTTAAGTTTAGGATCAGGAATACTTTTAATCTTTACCACCGTCGATTAAATTCGTCTCTATTACATTTCCACTCCCTTACTTGTTTTGGTGTTATGTCCAATACCGCTGCTGAAACAATTTCCCACTCTTCCTCTGTCTCATAACAATCTTGAGCAAAATTATAAACCATTTCAATGTTTAAAGGATCATTTTCTATTGTCATTCCATATATAAAGCTTCTTATGACAAATCGTTGTTTCAATTCTAATAAATTTGCCAATGAAAAAGAAATATCTTTTCCATTATATATGGCTGGTTTTGTGCCAATCTCTAATTTATTCCATATCTTTCGATATTTATTTTTTACTATTTCTTCTGAATCACGTATTAATATTTCTTTCCCACCAGAAAAAATCCGAACACCTTTTTCTTCAATAGTAAGGCTATAATATTGCATAACTTCTTCTTTTGTGGGCGTTGATAATACTCGAATACTCATCATTTTCCTCCATGATCATTATATGAAAAATCTATCCGACAATCGCTGTATTCTTTCTTCAGTTTCTCTATATCAATCTCCTCGCATAGATGCCATGAGGGATTCTTTTTATGTCAAGATTTGATAATCACTTGCAGCATCGGTTGTTTATAAAATCAAATAATTCTTCCATTTTTTATTTCTTCTCTTATAATTTAATTTTTACATCCAATGGGCTGTACTTTCATATACGCCTTCAAGTACTGTATTCGTTTCTTCAAACCACTTTGGATGAAGAATAACATCATAAGTAACAATTTCATAAGGTTTATTATCACTCAATTCGGTTATTTGATTTTCTAAATAGGACCACCAACAGTCTTTAGTTTTATTCCAAAAGCTCTTGCTCGTTTTTATCTTTATTCCCTTATGACGTTCAAATCCCCATATCAAACGTTGCTCGTCAACTTTTCCCTCCTCTATTTTAAATTCATTAACACTGCCTCCTCTTTTTTCAAACCAGTTTACTATTGGATTTTTCTCTAAATTATTATAAACATCTGACAAAACTCTGGTCAAAAATCTTCTCTCGTCATTTTTCGTACATGTAGCATTCATTCTATACTTTGGAAAACCCGCATCAGGATGTATTGAAGCAATTTCTATTCTTAGTTTCATTACCTCTAGTATGTCTTCATTTTTATTCAGTATTTCTGCAAACAGATTATTCCACATTAAACCACGATATATACATACGCTGATATCAGCTTCAGGTTTATAAGCTTCTCTAATCTCTCTAATGTCTTCTACTATGTACTTACTTGTTTTTTCATAAAGTTGCTCATAAGTTGTAACGTTATTGTTTTTAACATATTCTTTCATTAATTTAACAAATCGTTGTCCTTTTATTTTAGATGGTTCTTTTTCTAAATTTTCACCAAACATTCTTAAGTCACTGCGAAAATTATCTTCTCTTGAATCAAAACAATAATGTATAATATCTTCTGCTAAAATGTTGTTTTTTTCTGCATCTAAAACAGAAAAATGATATAAAATGCTCATAATATCCTCCTTTATTTGTAGATGTAACTGTTTCATACACTTTTAGTAAACAGGATAATAATTCTCTTCTATAAAATTCTCCGGGTACATATTGATTGACCTGTTTTATAACTTCATAATACTCATTAATAATTTTTTGTAAAGGTTCATTCTCAAAGACTATACAACATGCCTTAGCATATTCTTCATATTAATAGACATCAAAGCACGCAATTTTACACTTATTCATGTGTGATCACTCCATATTTTTTATGATAATATCTGCAAAAATACATATGACAATCTTCATATGAAGCAACAATTAATACAGGGGATTTTTCTGGTCTCCCCCTTCTTTTCTATGATATAACTTCTATAAAAAGACCTTTGTCCTCCTTTTTGTTGTAACATATGTCTTTATTACACTAGTTCAACTTTCCACTCTTGAAAAGGTTACTTTCTCAAAAGGGAGTTCCTTTTTCAAGCATAGTATTTAACATCAAAAATTCTCATATGTCTTTTTTACGATAAACTCGAACTCATCTCCTTTAACATATATTACATCACCATAATGTACCTTAATGTTAAAAAATTTTGAAATAGTAGATGCCATTTCATCAATTTCATGCTGATGAAAAATTCCATTTTCTCTTTCAAATCTCATTGTAACTGGATAATCATAATTTCCAGTTTCGGTTTCCCAATTATACGTTCTGGAAAAATTATAGTATAAACCGTCTCTTTCTTCTGCTTCACACCATTCCCATACATTTTCATAGTCACTATAGAAAGGTTTTAAGTTTAGAACCGTTTTAATTTCTTCTGTTATTTCTACTAATTCTTTTTCTAAATACAACCATAAATATACTTCTTTCCCCATTTTTCTCACCTGCCTACTAAATTTATTTAATCATTTGTGTTATTTCAGTTCAGCACATAGCCGTCCTTCCAAGCCTATTAATATTAGGGATATGAGCTCCAAATCAAAGTATCATGCTCAGCAATTGAATTTCTATATTCAAGTAGCTTATCTAAACTCGTATTATAAAATGATAACCCCTCTTCTAATGCCTTAAATCCTATAAACTCATCATCCTCTATATCAGATCCAACGTCTGCAAAAGCTAGATAATTCTTAGGTGGTTTACTCTCCTTAGGCCTTCTTGACTCAAGTATATTTAAAAAACCATCCATTACAAAAAACTGATGTTCAAATGCCCTATTTTCCGAAGGAGTAGAATAACCTTCTATAACATAAAAACATACACTTAATTGATTACTGATTTTTCTACAAAAAAAGCTTTGCTTATAACCTTCTCCATGACTGTCTGGTGGATAAGACTTAACAGAGTTTTGTACCCATCTTATTAATTCATTGTAGTCAGATGTTAAAATAACACCACCTAAGCCACTATTAGTATCGCCCATAGTTTCTTCCCTCCAACTCTTATATTTAAGTTTTTCCGTAACCCCAAACAATAATTAATAATCTTAAATGTTTAGAATTAGCCTTTTAATATCTATTCGTTTTGTTGATTCTTACAATAATTCCAGTAAAAAATTCTATTGCTGGACCTTAGTATTAAGGTTTCTGTATTATGGGCAAAGTTCAGGTATTCCACATGAAAAGCCCAGAAAGACCAGCTCTGTTTTCCAGGAAAACGCAGCACATTAAAGGTTAGGGCTGTAGTATCTCGGAAAAACATGTCCACATAGTTGTCACCCTGTCTCATGATATGCTGCACCTGCTTGTATTTGGTGTTCTCCATAAGATTGCTTACGAGGTAGTCCTGAGACTCAAGAACGACTCCTGATGATGCAAAATCAAAAGCCTTCGGGACCTTCCAGTGGTTTATTATATAGCGGTGAGTGATCGGTTCATTATGTATATTTTTCGGTTTTTCTACTGTCTCATCATCATCACAGTCCACCAGAAGAGCAGTGACCAGACTGGTGCCGTTGCCCGTAAAGCAGATGGTTGAAGCAACAACTTTCCCGGCGTCACAAGGTAAGACCAGCTCTATACTTTTTTTCAGCCCGTTATCATAGAGATGGTATCCTCCTGAATCATGAAGCAGCAGATTATTGGTGTCTGGCTGTAATGCCATTGAAAAAATATTGTTATGTTCGCGCTGTTCTTCAATCTCTCCAGTGATACAATTGACTTTCCTCAAGATACCTTTGTTGGCAAGCCAGTAGTAGCTGTGATTATTGGTAATGGTTGTAAGCCCATTGGGGTACAGATAATCCTTGTCACAGTTTATATCATCATCAATATAAATGAGTTTTTCATTATGAAAAAGGAGGAATCGTTCCGCTTGTTCATGGTGATATTTCTCCCTACAGAAGATGGCTATGCTCAAATGATCTGAAGATACTGCGTGGCTGAAAGCCTTTATATCCTCATCACAGCGGTATAATTCCTTTTCTTCATAATTTGTCCTGTTAACAGAGGTAATGACCATTTGGTTTAGCCCATGAATGATAATCCATCTGTTTTCCAGCTCAATGATGTAAGGCTCGCTGTACTGCCAGGGAAAGCTTCGTGTGAAATGGTCGACCCACCTGAAGGTGCAGAGCTTCATACGTGGATTATCATTCTCCCAGTGGGACCGGGGCAATCTGTCATCGGCAGCAGCCTTTTCTACTGCAGGACCAATTGCTTCAATCACTTCTGCGAGAATTTGCAGAACAGTGATGCTGTCAAGATGGGCTGAAAGATAGTCAAAGGCCACACCCCTAAGCCCATCATTAATAATTCTCCGTGCCTCGTTAAGAACTTCTCCATGACGATTCTCGGTAAGAGATTCTCCCGGTGTGTGGTAATTGAGTGTCTTTAGTCCGTCACAATCAGGAAATATGATAGTTCCTGCTTCGGAGCCAAACTTCCACACGACACTGTCTATCTTGGTCTTCAAAGTGGTGACACGTTTTTCTGGAAATTCAACTATAACCATTTCGCCAGACTTGAGAGAATAACTTGCTGTAATCCCTCCTTTTCGAACAACAAGGGCATTGTTTTTTGAATCTAGGATTTCTTCATAAAACAGGTGGTCCCATGGCTGCCACTGGCCATTCACTTTCTGGTAAAAGGTGATTCCTCCGTACAAGGCGGTCTGGTTATTGTTGTCGTAAAGATACTGTTCAAAGGGTTCAAAGAAACCAATAAGGGGTAAATCTGGATGACAGCGTGTCATGACTACATTGTAACTGCCAGGTCCTCCAAACCAGAGCCCCTTCTGACGGCATTTTTCACTGAATTCTGTCAAGTGTTCAAGGGTTTCAGGGTTCAGCAGACCTCCAGTATCAGCTATGACAATCACCGATCTATCCTTCTCATCCTTTGTTATCTCTTCATCTAACAGACTGATTGACATTATGTCCATTGACCATATAATTGAATCGTATTCCCTTAGATGTACTTCACCACCAGGGAGGTCAACCACAGTAAGTATGCCTTCTTTCTGATGAAAGAAGATAAAAAATGCTTCATGGGAACAAAAGCCAAAAATATATTCTGGTTCATATTGAGTAAAGATATCATGCTCAATCCGTTCTTCAAAATTATGGGTAAAAATATTACAGTCCTCGTCAAAGAGTAGAACTTCTGATTCTGAAATAACAGCAACATACCTTCCTCCATGGCTGATTTCAATACGATTAAATGAGCTATCCTTCTCAAGAATTGTCGTTGTGAAATCACTGGCGAAGTCATGCTTGAGCACTAGATTTGTACCAGACTCAAGTTCCACAACAAGGGCACAGGCATTGCCGCTGTAGGTGATGTCAAAGGCAGTGATGATACCGACTTGGTAGTCCTTACCATAATAGGCTTCAATGTGTACTGTCTGATCATCCTCTGATAGATTCTCAAAGGCAGGATCTATAAAGGGATTTTTGTTCCCATTAATGTAATCGTTGAATGATATAAGGCTACGCACCCTTCCTAGGACTTCCATGGGTGTACCTACCCATTTCCAGGGCAACATCCTGCAATCCATAGACAGCTTCTCATCCAGTACAGGGATAAGAAAATCAATGATCTCCTCAATGAATGTGCTATTTGCTTTTTCACTGATTTCGTTAATCACTTTGCACAGGTCTCTCCATTTTTGCCATATGTCATATCTAGTACTCCCGTCTAGTATATCAAGAAGCTTTTTTTGATACTCCATAATGCCTTCTCCTTTCCTCACTGTTTACTGGTGCTCATCTCAAAATCAATACGTAAATTTATTTAAGAATATCTATAGGAATTCAACATAAGCTTATATGGTTTACTCATTATAGTTCCATATATAATTGGTATCAACAACTTCTAGCCAATTACAGTGGTTCTCTCCCCAAATGCCGTCATAATCTTCATCATAATAGCTTCCTTTTTCTTGTGGTTTTATTACTGTATTGTTTACTTCTAATAAAATATTGTAACAAAATGATTTTTTATAATAAAGCACATCTTCACACATATCAAAAACATGACATACCTTTTCAACATAATAATCATCCACATAATAATAGTCGCTGATTTCCCTATCTTCGTATCCAATAGAATGATCAATATCTTTCGAAATAGTGTTCATCGTATAAAAGGGAAACCAAGTATAGAACCAAAATAACTCCCATTTCTTTTGACCTTTTTCTACTAAATGTTCAGAATCAGACTTTAATTTTTTAAGTAGTTTATTAGCTGTTTCCTTATTAACTTTAGTATATTTATAATGAATTGTAATGCTGCTTAAATTATTGATATAATACATTTGGCCGAATGCATTTGAATTTATATTTATTCTAAACACAAAATGAAACTCACTCTTATCTTTATCATAACTTATATTGGCATCTAACACTGGTCCAAACAAGCCATCTGATTTGCCTGGTGTAAAGTCAAGGCACATTTTTTCTGCTTTTTTAAATATTTGTCTAAAATGGGTTTTTCGTTCCTCTGATGTACCATCAAAATTAAAATTTTGATTAATTATATAACGTTTTCTTGCTCTTTCGTCGTATAATAAAACATTGATATAGTCATCTATAATACCATTAGATGGATTCCCTTCATCAAAAACATATTCATATCTATTTTTTATTATCTTGTATTTTTCAAAATCAATTGGTACATTGTTTTTTACAACAATAGCTTTTATATCTTCAAAACACTTATTTATTTCATTTTCAAAGGAATGAGTTACGTATACATTCATCTTTGTAAGATATTCATAGTAAACATACATGATATGTATCTGTTCAATAATACCTACTGATAACTCAAATGGTTTATGTTCAAAAACAAAATCATAGTATTTTATATGAGATGACTTGGATATTCTGGACATTTGCAGGATGATGTTTAACTTAACGTAAACGATAAGGGTTTTCATAAACAAATCAATTTTATTGGACAGATTTTTATGCCCTATTATTAGTTCCTTTACCCTTTTAAAATAAATAAGTGTTAAATAATGCGCTTTTCTGACAATTTTAGTATCAACCACATAATCTTCATAAAAAGAAGCACTTGTTACGATACCATATAATTCATTAATTAAATCATCACTTTTTTTTGAAGGATAAAAATTACACCTTTCGATTAAATCATTTATTTCCCTTATACATTTATGTAAGTTCTGATTTTTCTCTCCACGTAGCAACTCATCGTTTAGTTGCATTATTTTATCAAATGTATTTCTTGCTTTATGGAATGGTCTTTCCAAATCTGTATAAAAAATTTCATTAAAAGTTTTTGATAATCTATGTTTCATAATTTTCATCCTTACCTTTATCTATATCGTATTCATACAATGAATTTCACACACTTTTTTGTCTGCAATAATAAAAATCAAACTATATTGTCCCACTGTATATTCGATAGAAGTGGTGTAGTCATAAAGCTCTCTTGGTCCATAAAGGGTAAATATATCATCTACAGAACTGCCTATACCAATGCCTCGAAAAGTTTTAGTATCACCGTTTTTTACTCGGTAACCAAAAACATCGGCGTCTTCTACAGACTCTGTGTTTGAATGTAAACTGACAAAAATACCTTCCACTTCAATAGAAGTTGCATTCATTGGACCATCTGGCCCTTCAGGTGTTTCAGTCAGCTCAAACACTTTTTTTAGTTCCACATATGACATGTCTTTTCTTAAACCATTTGAAAGTTTGAAATCTTCTTGGACTATTGGGCTAATTTTTTTATAAGCAAGGTTCTTGTCTTCCATCTTAAATGTTAACGAATAATCCGAAAACTCAATCCCAACATTATTTACTTCATCCTGAACTTTGGTGTCTTCCACTTTAATAAATTGACCTTCCAAAACTTCATTGAACCCATTTTGATAAATCGTACGTATGTATTTTCCTGTTCCATCTTCATATCGAATAACTTCAAGTGTTGTATACGGAAAGGCATCGACTTCTTCATAAGTACCCATCCACTTTGTATCAAGTTTTAAGGATTCTACATTAACTCCCTCTATTGTGATAGCAGATGAACGACCCATTAATACACCTATCATCATTGTTAATGTTAGTAAAGTTAGATTTTTTCTCATATTCTTTGTCCTTTCAATCACTATCAATTTGAATTTTTTTAAAGTCTAACCATTTGACAAGATTCCTTATGCTTTTATCTTCCTGATATAGAAATTCTACCTAACAACCATTAGTTAATTTCCATACTTATTCACTATTTTTTTGCAAGTCTTAACATTATCTTTATCTTGACTAGAATTTAGTACTTCTTTTGCTTGACTAAGGGCTTTTTCATACTCTTTTAATTCCACATATCCTTCTGCTAATGATGTTTTAATACGGTAACTTTCTGGATAATGTATCAATATTTCTTTGTAACATTCCACTGCTTTATGGACTTTACCATCCATAAAATACATACCTGCTTTTGAATCTAATAAAGATGCTTTAAATGGTGTCATCTCTTTTGACATATGTTCATCTATGTATTGAATTCCTTCATTCAACTTACGTTTTAACATAAAAGTCCCTATTTGATTTAAAATATTAATTTCTGATTGCTCAGTAACTTCTGATGTGAAATCGTCTTCTCTTCCACTTTCAACAACTTCGATATCCTCTTGTGCTGCATCTTTTAGTAATTGTTTTGCTTGTGAGTATGCATCTTTACTCATTTTTTCAACCCATTGTTCTAATGGTTCAATCTCTTCAGAATCAATTTTTCCACCTTCTACCTGTATGCCTTTTAACTTTTGAAGCACTGGATCAATTAAGTTATCTTTTGTAATATTTTGAGCTTTACACACTTGTTTTAAGAAATTCAGTGATTCTATTAGTTGGTTTGCGTATTCTGCACTGTATTTTTCACTGATTGGAAATATAATGATCTCATCTAGCATCTGATTTACTTTTACAATTTCACCATCTCCAAAAAGTTTCTTTGCTTTATCCAACTTTTTTGTCACATTTTTCTTTTTGGGCATAAAAATAATCCCTACCACAACAACTACTACTGTTATAATTATAAATATTTTCATTTTTGAATCCTCCTATTTTTTATTTAATATAGTGTTTTAAAATTATTTAAGAATGCCCTTAACACTTGCTTATTGGCTCAATACAGTATGTTGTCTTAAGAGCATTATCTTCATCATCAATAATATCCAAATTCTTTATTTTCCATCTACTATCTCTTCCTCACATAATAGATTATCTATCTCCTACATTTTATTAGCTTCTATCATTTTCTCAAGTTTTTCAAATTCATAATGACTATTATTCATCAGCAGCAATAGACCAACCTTTCTTTTCTCTAAAATCTTGTAATCTCTTATAGTCATCACTAGTAGATTCTATTAAAAAATGATATTCTAGATTGCCATTTTCACCATACTGTTTTTGCCAAACAATAATTCCATACTCAATTAACGACTTCATTTTAATTTGACCCTTTTCGTACCATTCTACGCAGTAACCATGAATCCAATTATTATGCATCATTAATTTAGATTTTATTTGACCAGTATCATAATACTCTGTTTGAAGTCCATCTTCTACGCCACCTACCATTGCTACTTCACTCATCACTTGTCCATTATAATGTAACTCATAAGCAATGCCAGTAAATGGCTCGTCTTCGTAGGTGTAGTACCCAATATACTCAAGTTCATCAATCTCAACTTTCTTCATCATATAGTAGTCCTTTCTTAAATTGAATCAATAGAGCTATTCCATTAAAGAAGCCTCATACAAATTGCATTTCTCTTTTTCATTCAACCATCAACACTCTTCGTTATAAGAATTTTAACTGTATATAGAATCACCCAGATTAATTGAATAATTGTTAATGGAATAAGTATTTTAATTAACAATATTGTAATGATACCATAATCATGATATTGAAATATTTTTCCCCATGTACTTAAAAAAGGTAAGTATAGCAAAATAACATATACAAGAGAAAAACTCAACGAAAAAAAAGTATATTTCATATCTATTTGCATAATGATACCATCTAGCACAATAGAGATTAGAAAAAAAACAACATGCATCAAAATTAATAAGGTAATTTGTAATTCAAATCGAAATGAATTTTCAGAAGTACTGGTTAAAGAATGTATGGAAGCAAATAAAGTCATACCGCTCATCAATAAGGCAAAAAGTAAATATATTATATTATTTTTCAACTTGTAATTCCCTGTTTCCACTAATATCACCTCCCCATTTTTCTCTTTAATCTTTCGAAATCAACACCGAACCCCATCATAGCTTACATTTAGCAATCTTCTTATTTCAGAAACTGCTTATTAAAATGGGCATCAATTTCCTCTACATACAAGGATTCTGCAACAGTATTCTTCTTCCATATAGCTATTACTTAAATAATTATTTTATCATATTATTGTGACACCATTATGTCACAACTTGAAATCTATAGTAAAATTTTTAGGGATTTAAGAAGAAAGTATTTCACACCTCTATTCGTTTCCCTGCAATGAGTCGTCTTGCGGTTCTATGTTATGAATAGAGTCATCATCCCCTTACACCCTTCTACATAATAGCATAATTATATTATATTTAATATCCGTCAAATGTAATTATTACAATTATATATTTAATTAGAAATCTATTAATTATTGTTTAATCCATAATTTAATTTAATAATCTTCCAATTGTAGAATATTCTTCTTATTATTAGCCCAAAATAAACATGAATAAACCATAAAAACAGTATTAAGGAGGATGTATATATGGACAACGCTATGTTTTGTTATCAATGTGAACAAACAGCCGGCGGTAAAGGATGTACTAAAATGGGAATTTGCACTAAAGACCCAGATGTAGCTAAAATGCAGGACGTTCTCATATTTCTATTAAAAGGATTAGGATACTACGCTACAAAATTAATTGAAGATGGACAAGATATACCTAGAGAATTAGGAGAGTTTTGTACAGAGTGTGTATTCGCAACACTTACTAATGTTAACTTTGCACCTGAAAGATTCGTGGAATATATCAAAAAAACCAATTACTATAAAAAAGACTTAATGAATAGAGCCTCAACTTCTAATGCACCTGAAGGAGCAGATTATATTGCTCCCGAAACAAAAGAAGAGATTCTAAGCATTCCCAATATGAAGAACTTAGGTGTTATGGATGATGAAGAGTTAGATATGGATATTCGTTCTTTAAGAGAACTCTTAATATATGGCATAAAAGGTATGGGAGCTTATTTTCATCATGCATATGTCCTTGGAAAATATGATGCTGAAATAGCTAATTTCTTGTTTAAAGCTCTTGGTTCTACTCTTGATAGAGATTTAACTGTTCAAGATTATTTCAACCTGAACATGGAACTTGGTAAAACCAATTTTAAATGTATGGAGCTACTTGATGCAGCAAATACTGGTGGTTTTGGTGATCCAGAACCCACAGAAATGCTGATAACCAAGAAAAAAGGACCTTTTATTGTTGTATCAGGTCATGACCTCAATGACTTAGGAGATTTACTTGAGCAAACTGAAGGAAAAGGTATCAATATATATACCCATGGAGAAATGCTTCCTTGCAATGCTTATCCTGGATTAAAGAAATACAAGCATTTAATAGGAAATTTTGGTGGTGCTTGGCAGGATCAACAAAAAGAGTTTGATAACTTGCCTGGAGCTATATTAATGACCAGTAATTGCTTAATGAAACCAAGAGAAAGTTATAAAGACAGGTTATTCACCTCAAGTATTGTTGGCTGGCCTGATGTAACCCACATCCCTACTGTCGGTAGTCATAAGGATTTTACACCTGTTATTGAAAAAGCTTTAGAATTAGAAGGCTTCACTGCCGATGAACCAGAAAAAAGAATACCTATGGGATTTGCCAGAAACGCTGTCCTAAGTAATGCAGATGCAATTGTTAATGCTGTCAAAGAAGGTAAAATAAGACATTTCTTCTTAATTGGTGGCTGTGATGGAGCCAGACCTGGAAGAAATTATTATACAGAATTTGCTGAAAAAACACCAAAAGATACTATTATATTAACTCTTGCGTGTGGTAAATATAGATTCAATAAATTAGACCTTGGTTCTATAGGTCCTTTCCCAAGAATACTGGATGTAGGTCAATGTAATGATGCCTATTCAGCCATTAAGATTGCTTTAGCTTTATCAGAAGCATTTGAATGTGATGTGAACGATCTTCCATTGTCCTATATTATCACATGGTATGAACAAAAAGCAGTTGCGGTATTACTTACAATGCTATACCTTGGTTTGAAAGATATTTATTTGGGACCTTCATTACCTGCTTTCATAACTCCAAATATTCTTCAAGTATTGGTTGATAAATTTAATCTACAGTCGATTTCAACACCAGACCATGATTTACAGACCATTCTAGGTTAATCATTTTTAATTATTATAATATAATCACCATTAACTAATCCCCAAAAGGTAAGACAAGTTTATATTAATACAAATATAAAAGCACAGATTTTTCTGCGCTTTTATATTTTATTATCCTTCTATACATATATTATATCTGAATAATTATCTTCTTCCATGCCATATAGCCTGCCTCTTCCTCTTCCTCTATATGGTCTGTAATAAGGTCTTCCATAATAGTAAGGTCTTCCATAGTAATAAGGTCTTCTATAATATGGATATCTTACATAATAAGGGTTTCTTCTATAATAGTAGGGATATCTCCTGTAATATGAATATGGATAATAGTAAGGGTATCTGTATCGGTAAGGACGTCTGCCTCTGCCGAATCTGGTAGCTTCAATTTCTTCGTTAAACATATACTATCCTTCTGCTTTTTTTACTATTATATGCATTTGTCATTGCTAAAGTGAAAGAGCCTAACATATATACTAAAAGATTCTGAGAACTATTGTTAAATAAGTTCTTTGTTTTTTATTTTAATTTAATAATATTATTTATGTTATAGACTTTTATTAAAAAGCATAATTTGATACAATACCAGTAACGATTATCTCTACGTTAGAAAAAGTTATGAAAGGATGTATGAAAATGGCTGAAATTACAGTAAATGAGCGTATAGAATTATTACGTCAAGAGATGAAGAAAGAAGGCTTGTCTGCCTATATTATCCCCAGTGCTGACCCCCATCAAAGCGAATACGTAGCTGAATATTACAAGAGCAGAGCTTACATATCTGGATTTACCGGTTCAGTAGGTACAGTTATTATTACTATGTCAGAAAGTTGTCTATGGACTGATGGCAGATATTTTATTCAGGCTGAGAAACAACTCAGTGATAGTGAAGTTGTTCTATATAAAATGCTTGAACCAGGTGTACCTACATATCAGGAATGGTTGAAAAATAACATTGAAGCTGGTAAAAAAATAGGATTCGACCAACGTTTATTCTCAGTGAATGACATGAAAATGCTCAAAAATGTAATAAATAATGATAAAATAGAACTTGTAGGCAGTATAGACCTTATATCAAATATATGGAAGAACAGACCATCTCTACCTACTGATAAAGTTTTTTATCATGATATAAAATATACAGGTTCAACAGCTGCCGAGAAAATTGATACAATACGAAATGAAATGAAAAAGAAAGATTCAGAAATATATTTAATCAGCTCTCTCAATGATATTGCTTGGCTATTTAATATTAGAGGTAATGATATTATATATACCCCTATTCCATA